>DASZUX010000446.1:0-20676 GCA_035547455.1 Chitinophagaceae bacterium | reverse complement strand
CCGGGACAACCGCAAGATTATATACGCCATATTAATCATCCTGCTGCTCGGTACGTGGGGTTACATTATTTACGACAAAAACCAGTCTACCCAAAAATTCAGCACACTGCAGACACAGTACAGCAGCGTTGATTCAGAACGTAATGCAATAGCTGCGGAATACAGGAGCGAATTGGCAAAAGAAGATTCTTTATCCGGCGCAAACTCGCAGTTAAAAGGGCAACTTGCTGCCAATAAAGCGGAAACTGAAAAAGCCCGCAAAGTACTTGAGGCAAAACTCAACAACAGAACCTCCACCATTGCCGACTTAAGGAAAGCTTTGGCTGATTATCAAAAGAGCATATCTGACATGACTGCCCAAATTGAACAATTAAAACAGGAAAACCAGCAGCTTACCGCCGCCAACCAGCAGTTAACTACCGAAAAAGATACGTTAACCGCCCAAAAACAGGTAGTTGAGCAAAACCTGGCTTCAACCACAGCAGAAAAGCAGCATGTGGAAGATATAGGCAGCACCCTGCATGCATCTGCTATTAACATTACACCTATTAATGTAAAGGGAAATGGTAAAGAAGTTGAAACCAGCAAAGCTAAAAGGGCCGACCTGTTGAGAGTGTCATTTAAACTTGATGAAAACAGGATTGCACCCAGCGGCAACAAAGACCTTTATGTATGCGTAACAGGGCCGGACGGAAAGCCTATAACTATGCCGGATGCCGGCAGCGGATCATTTACTACCCGCGATGAAGGCGACAAAGTATTCACCAAACAGGTATCTGTAAACTATACACAGGGCCAGGCATTGCCGGTTAGCTTTGACTGGAAACCATCAAACGGTAAGTTTTTGGAGGGTGATTATAAGATACAGATTTACCAGAACGGATTTAAAATTGGCGAAGGCATAAAAACATTGAAAAAAGCCGGTTTCCTGGGTTAAAAACATTATTATCCTTCATACATATTTCAGTACTTTTCTTTTCTGCACACTCCCGGTTTTCACCGGGAGTTTTTATTGCTAAAACTATTGTTGCAGTTGTTTTACCATGGTTAAAATGGTGGCAACAGCAACTGTTTCGTGCTGGTTGTCATACACCTCCACATACCATTTTACAATGCCTTTTGCTATGTCGGCCTCATCCTTTTTCTCCTGCGGTATTTTTTCTTTTACCGTTAGCTTTACGCCAATGGTGGTACCCGCATACACAGGTTTTACAAAACGCAGTTCATCAATGCCATAGTTTAGCAAAACGGGGCCTTTTTGTGCATCAACAAATAAGCCTGCGGCCGCGCTTAAAATAAAATAGCCATGCGCCACAGGTTTTTCAAAGGGGGTGCCTTCCAGCGCGGTATGGTCGGTATGGGCATAAAAATGATCCCAGCTCAGGTTGGCAAAGTTTGAAATATCTGCTTCAGTAATTGTTCTTTTAGCGGTAACCAATGTTTCGCCCACCTGCAAGTCCTCGAAATATTTCTTAAAGGGGTGTACAGCGTCTCCTGTTTGCCCGCCGCCGGGTTGATAAACATTGCAGATAGCTGTTAGTGCAGTGGGCGAGCCTTGTACTGCCACACGTTGCATATAATGTTTTACGCCGCGTATGCCGCCCATCTCTTCCCCACCGCCGGCACGGCCGGGGCCGCCATGTACCAGCAGGGGCAGGGGCGATCCATGCCCCGTATTTTCCTTTGCACACTCGCTGTTAAGTACAAGTATCCTGCCATGGTGTGTGCCTGCGCCCAATACATATTGCTTTGCAAGGGATGTGTCGGCTGTAACAATAGTGGAACATAATGAACCTTTGCCCATTTTTGAGAGATATACAACTTCTTCAATACTTGAGTAGGGCATGATGGTTGCCACCGGGCCAAAGGCTTCCACTTCATGCACTTCGTTATTATAAAGGGGTTTTTCGTTCAGCAGCAGTAAAGGGCTTATAAACGCCCCTTTTACAGCATCAGCATCTAACACTTCAACACTGTCCATTGATCCGTAAATAATACCGGATGATGCCAGCAGCTTTTGAACCTGTTGTTTTACTTCTTCACGCTGGGCCAGCCCTGCAAGACTGCCCATACGTACATGGTTGTTTAACGGGTTGCCTATGACTGTTTGCGCCAGCGCCTTGCTTAAATACCGGTACACATCTTCCAGCTTCGAAGCTGGTACAAATATCCTGCGCACCGCAGTGCATTTCTGGCCTGCCTTAGTCGTTATTTCTTTTTGTACTTCTTTAATAAATATCTCCCATTCGGGCATTGTTGCTGTAACATCATTACCCAAAACCATGCAGTTTAATGAATCTGCCTCCATGGTAAAGGGTACATTGGCGGCCAGTATGTTTTTATTTGATTTAAGCATGAGCCCTGTAGATGCCGAGCCTGTAAACGTAACTACATCCTGGCTTGTTACGTGGTTAAGCATATCCCCTGCGCTGCCGCATAAAAGTTGTAATGCACCCTCAGGCAATATGCCGGACTCCATTATTCTTTTTACTACTGCTTCCGTCAAATAGCAGGTAAGTGTTGCAGGTTTTACGATAGCAGGCATGCCTGCCAGCAGGTTAACAGCAATTTTTTCCAGCATACCCCATACCGGGAAGTTAAATGCGTTAATATGCACCGCTACTCCTTCTTTAGGTACCAGTATATGCTGGCCTGCAAAACTGCCTTCTTTGCCAAGTTTATGGCTTTCGCCATCAAGGCAAAAGGGCTCTGCAGGGAATTTGCGTCTTAGGGATGCATAAGAAAAAAGGTTGCCAATACCTCCTTCAATATCAACCCAGCTATCAGCTTTGGTTGCACCGGTTTTATAGCTTATTTCATAAAACTCATCCAGGTGTTCAAGCAGGTAAAGGGCCAGGGCTTTAAGCATAAGGCCGCGCTGATGAAACGTCATATTGCGCAATGCCGGGTTGCCTTTTTTACGGGCGTAATCAAGTACTGCTGCAAAGTCAATTCCTTTGGTACTGGTTTCAGCTACAGGCTCTCCCGTAACAGCATTATACAACACCTGGCCAGCATCTTCTCCGTGTACTTGTTTTCCGCATATAAAATTAGAGAGTGTGTACATACAATCGTTTAGTTATATTTTCTAACAGCGGCAGCACAACTTTAGCTTGATTGTGCCATACCCTTTCTGCCCGGCCCACTGACGGGCAAGCAAAACTAACAATTGGTAGTTGTATTAAGGTATAAAATTGCCGTTTACGGCCAAATAAAGCCTGCAAGCCTTTTTGCAGTTTCTGTATTATTAAAAATTTGTGCAAGCACCTGTTGCCTGTGCTTGTTTTCCTGCGTAGTAAAAGGCTGGTGGTATAATGCTTCAATGCGTTGCTTCATGCCTTCTGCTGTATCAATCACGTGGCACAATTCTTCAAGCCCGGTGCCAAAAACTGTAGGGGTGTTTACAAGGCAATGCCTGCTATTAAATAAAGCATTAAGCAATTTTATTTTAATACCGGTATTGCTGAAGGATGGCAGAATGTTTATATGTGCCCCCGCAATAAGCCGCTGCATGGCTTCCCGGGTAGGATTGGCTACCAGCCGAATGTTGTCATTTGCGCTTATCATCCGTGCCAGCCTCCCCGGCGGTTGTTTGCCGGCTATTACCAGCGGTACATCAATATTATTAAATAGTTTAACCAGCCATAGTGCAGCTTTTTCGTTCATGGCTATGCTAAGGTCGCCATGGTACAGGCAATAAGCTCCCATGCCGGTAAAACTTTTTGCCTTCCAGTCGCCGGGTAAAAACAACGGCAGGTATTCAACAATACCTGCGCCTGGCAAATGTTGATAAATATGCCTGTCGCCAGGGCTTACAGTAAAAACTGGCGTACCTGCTGAAGCCACCCTGGTTTCATACCTTTTAAGCAGCTTGCTTTCTGCATAATAGTACATTTTTTTTACTGGGTTGCTGGTTGTTTTAAACAGGCTTTTATAATACAGGTACTCAACATTATGCAGCCGTATGAATGTTTTACGGCCGGTAAACCGCGCATCATTTAAAAGATAGGTGCAATGGATGCCCTCCATTAAAATTGGGTAGTCATCTTTCAGCAGGTTGCTCAAAAGCGAACTATTCCTCCTGCTGCTAACAATATAGGGTAATTGTGCAGACAAGGCACCAGTTCCCGTATTGCGCCTGTAATATTGTACCTCTATACAGTATTGTTCAAGCATTGGCTGCCTGCCCTGCCCGTAATCAAAGCAATGCAGGTGAATGTGTATCCCCTGTTGCTGCAGGGCCGGCAGTTTGTAAAACAGGTCGTACACACCACCATAATTAATGGGATACGGAACTGTAAAACATATTATGTGCAAGTGTTTTTCCAAAAGTTACCTATGCTGGTTTTGTTGGTTAGCAAACTTGTTATAAAAGGCAACCAGTTTTTTCTCTTCTTCCTGCCATTGCAATGTTAACCGCGCCTTGCGGCAATTTTGCGATAGTGTTTCATGCAATTCATTATTGTTTAATAACTGGTTTAAAGCCCAGGCTATTGTTTCAGTGTTGGTATCATTTATTAAAAAAGCAACATTGTAAATATCATTAATTGCTTTGTATTCGGGGTATGCCACGCATACCTGGGGTACACCGGCCATTATATAGTCAAAAAAGCGGTTGCCAAGGGAGTAGTACTGGTTAAGACCTGTATGCTCAAATAATGTTACTGCAATGCAGGCGGTGGGAGTTATTTTTTTTAAATCGCCGGGCAAAACATAGCCTTTTAGTACCACCTTATTTTGCACATTATATTGTTGTATCAACTGCTTAACTTCTTCAAAAAAATTGCCATTACCGCAAATAACCAATTTAGCATTAACCTGCTGCATGGCTGGTATTAATGTCTCAAAGCAGCGGCCTTTGTTAACGGCCCCCTGGTATATAATAATTCTCTCTTTGCAGGGGCTGGCAGGGCCTGGTTCATAAGTAAATACGGGCAGGTTTCTTATTACTTCGTATTGTACATTATACCTTCTAAAAAATTCACCCGCAATAAATTGATTCACGGTATAGCCATTGTTGAAACGGGGCACTGAAAATTTTTCAATACGCAGCCATGCCCTGTAAATGCGCGGCCGGGATATAATTTCAACTTGTTCGGTAAAAAGCTCATGTGCGTCATATACTCTTTTTTTACGGCGCAGGTACGACACCGCCAGCACCGGCAGGATGGTATCCAAATCTATTGCGCAAAGCACATCTGCCTTTTGAAACAGCAGCCAGAAAAACAAACGCAGGTTATATTCAGCGTAAAAAACAATTGATTTATTAAACAGGCAGTGCAGGCGTTTTTGTTTAAACATCTTGCTTTCTAACGCTACCGAAGAGGTTAGCCTCCTTCCGGTAAGCACAATATCAAAACCTTGGCTTGCAAGCGAAGTGCAAATTCGCTGCATGCGCTGGTCGTAAGTAAGATCGTTGGTAACGGTAAAAATTATGCGTGCCAATGTTCCGGGCATTTAATAAAACCCAAAGTTACTTCTTCTTTTTCCGGTATTTTAACCGCACCTTTGCCACCCCCTGGTTAAGCATCCCTATTTCAGAGGCGGCCTTTTCACTCAAATCAATAATTCTGTCTCTAACATACGGTCCTCTGTCAGTTATAGTAACCCTTACTGTTTTGCCGTTGGAGATGTTTTTTACAGTTACCACAGTACCAAAGGGCAATGTTTTGTGGGCAGCGGTAAGCTTGTTTTTATTAAACACTTTGCCGCTGGCTGTTTTTTTGCCATCGTATTCGCTGCCATAGTAAGACGCCTTGCCATTTTCAGTGATGTACCTTCCGCAGGAGGCTAATAAAAGGCAGCAGGCTGCAATAATTGCACAAGTAATGGTTTTTGGCTGCATGTGGTAATATTTGATAAGGGCAAATTTATTCTATGGTTTCTGCGTGTTGCAAAACAGTTTTCCACTTCTGTGTTTCTGCATATTCTTTAATAATAGCATTACGCTGTTCAAGCAGGCTTTTCATGTAACGGGTTAGAAAAAAATGATTTACAAGTCTGCCAAGTATGCCATACGGTGACTCAAAATAAAACTCGTCAATCATTATAGTGCCATTTTTTATGGGCTTAAAATAATGGTGATGCTTCATGCTTTTGAAATCGCCCTGCACCATTTCATCGGTAAAAAAGGTGTAAAGCTGCATCTCAGGTATTTTTGTTTGCAGCTCCCGTGTTTTGTATAAATGCTTTGCCCGCCATGTAACCGTTTCATCTTTTTGTATTAATCCTGTTGTCACACCAGCAATTGCCTTTTCATTGGTCTGTGCCATACTCTTCTCGTGCAAGGTAATACTCCTGCTAAGATTAAATACAATTTCAGCAGGTGCGTGGATTAAAGTAGTAAGATGAATTTTTGGCATTGCAATCAGCTAAAAGGAAATTTTACCACCCTGGCTTTAACGGGTGTATTGCGTATATCAATAAATATCTCTGTATCCAGTGCAGCATTTTCAATTGTAACATAGCCAAGCCCAATAGCTTTACCAAGCGATGGTGCCTGTGTACCACTGGTTACCTTACCAATAGTATTGCCGGCAACATCTTTTATCGCGTAATCATGCCGGGGTATGCCACGCTCTACCATTTCAAAGCCAACAAGTTTGCGCTTAATACCTTCTGCTTTTTGCTTTTCAAGAATAGCCTTTGCAGTAAAAGCAACGTCTTTATTTAATTTGGTTATCCAGCCAAGGCCCCCTTCCAGCGGGGTAGTGGTATCATCAATATCATTACCGTACAGGCAATAGCCCATCTCAAGCCTTAATGTATCTCTTGCGCCAAGCCCTATCGGTTTAAGCCCCTGTGGCCCGCCCGTTTCAAAAATGGCGTCCCAAATTTTGTCAGCAGCGCCGTTTACGTCTTCAAAATAAATCTCAACCCCGCCAGACCCTGTATAGCCTGTGGCGCTAATAAGCACATTGTTTACACCGGCTAATGTGCCTTTTACAAAAGTGTAATATTTAAGGTTAAGAATATCTGTATTTGTAAGAGGTTGCAATATTTTGGTAGCATTGGGCCCCTGTATAGCCAGCAGGCAGGTTTTATCGCTTATATTGTGTATTTCTGCATTATTGTTGTTATGGGCTGTTATCCAGTTCCAGTCTTTTTCAATATTAGCTGCGTTCACCACTATCATATACACCTTATTCTGCTCAATGCAATACACAATCAGGTCGTCCACTATACCGCCCTCATTATTAGTAAGGCAACTGTATTGAGCCTTCCCATCCGTTAATTTTGAAACATCGTTTGTGGTGACGCGTTGGATAAGGTCAAGAGCGTTTTCTCCTTTAACAATAAATTCACCCATGTGGCTTACATCAAATACACCTGCATTATTGCGTACCGTACTGTGCTCATCATTTATGCCAGTATAGCTAATGGGCATATTGTATCCTGCAAAGGGGGCCATTTTGGCGCCCAGGGCTATATGTTTTTGTGTAAACGGCGTATTTTTCATGTGCCTGTTTTTATATAATGCCGCAAAAGTAAGTTGATTGGTTGATTTGTTGGCCAGTTGATTGTGAAACGTTAACCGGGTAGCTCAGATAATCAGAAAGCATATTTACACTTTGCATTGAATTTTTACATTTTATTATTGCTACCCGCAAATAAGGCTAAAATTTAATTAGGGGTTAACTGCAGAAATAAAATTGTAATTGTTTGGTACTTTTAGCAACCCAATATTATTGTTATGAAGTCTGCAAGCATCATACTTTTTTTCTGTTTAACAGGGTTTATCTTAAAGGCACAGATAGCTGCCACCAGCTATATTGTAGTAAAGCCTGTGATTGAAGACTTTGCAGCGCCTGCTACATTTAAATTTAACGGCCATTTTGGGGCGGTTATAGATGCTGTAATTAATAACAATATTAAAAAAGAAGATGTAAATGCACTGGTGAGTGTTTTCAGGAGCCGCAATGAAACCAGCCTGTGGCAAACAGAATTTTGGGGCAAATGGATGCTTAGCGCTGCAAAGGCATACCAGTACAGCCGTGATGAAACTTTGTTTGCACTTATGAAATCATCTGTTACAGGGATAACAGCCACCCAAACACCTGATGGTTATATTGGTAATTATGCCGATGGAAAGCACCTTGGTAACTGGGATATTTGGGGAAGAAAATATACCCTGCTTGGGCTTATTTATTATTATGATATTACCGGGGACGCTACAGTATTAAAGAGCGCCTGCAGGTTGCTTGATTTTACACTTACCGAGGTTGGGCCTGGAAGGGAGAATATTGTATTAACGGGACTCTTTAGGGGTATGCCCAGTTCATCTATACTTGAACCTGTTGTTTTATTATACCAGCGTACCGGCAACCGGCGCTATCTTGATTTCGCAAAATATATTGTTGCGCAATGGGAAACTCCCCAGGGCCCGCAACTGGTAAGCAAAGCCCTGCAAAATATTCCTGTGGCAAACAGGTTTAATGATACTATTAACGGGAAAAACTGGTGGACATGGCAAAACAGCCGCAAAGCGTATGAGATGATGAGTTGCTACGACGGCCTGTTAAAACTATACCAGGTTACTGGTGAAAAAAGATACCTTGATGCCGTAGTTGCTGCGGTAAAAAGTATAAGAAGAGAAGAGATAAATATTGTTGGCAGCGGCGCTGCATTTGAGTGTTGGTTTGGCGGTGCACAAAAACAGGAATACGCTACCATGCACACAATGGAAACCTGCGTGACTATTACATGGATGAAACTTTGTTATGAGCTATACCGCCTTACGGGGGATATAACACTTGCCGAAAACATTGAAACCTCTGCCTGCAATAACCTGCCGGGAAGTTTGCTGCCCGATGGCAGCCGTTTTAGTAAATACAGCGGCCTGCAGGGTTACCGCGACCTTGACGAATACCAGTGCGGTATGAAAATAAATTGCTGTATGGCCAATGGCCCACGGGGGTTTATGCTGCTGCAAGACTTAGCTGTTATGTATAAAAGCAGTAATATTTTTATAAATATGTATAACAGCGGCAACGCTGCCATTGCCGTAGCCGGCAGCAATCTTCATCTCCAGTTCAGTACCGGTTACCCGGAAGATACTTCGGTAACAATAACTATTAAAGACAACATACCCATAGCGGTTGTGCTGCATTTGCGTATCCCGTCATGGAGCGAACATACGGTTATTCTGCTAAACGGGCGGCCGCTTACCATTCCTGTTGTACCCGGTAGCTATTATACCCTTAGCCGGGCATGGAAAAAAGGCGACGCCATTGAAATACAATTTGATATGCGTGGGCGGGTGCAAACATTGCGGGATGGGTTTACAAACTACCAGGCAATTATGCGTGGCCCGGTTGTGCTGGCCCGGGACAGCCGTTTTGGCAATTATGATATTGATGATGAATTTACCAATGCATACACAGGCTATGTTAGCCTGCAACCTTTGCGGCTGCCCGGCGTATGGCAGGCTTATTCCTGTACCGTTACTACAGGTGCAGGAGAAAACCCGGTAAAGCTTACCATCCCCCTGGTTGATTTTTCATCCGCCGGCAATGAATGGAAGGCATCCAACCGTTATCGTGTATGGGTGCCTGTAACTGCAGATGTAATGAAAGAAAAATAATATACCGGCGTGTTTGGTAACAGGCACCACGGTTTCAACAGTACGAACACGTGTCTTAATCACAGCAACTTGCCCCTGAGTATTATAGCCGCTACTGTAAAGTAAATTATCAACCCGGTAACATCCACCAGGGTGGCTACAAATGGCGCGGAAGATGTGGCCGGATCAAGTTTGAATTTCTTGAGTATCATAGGTATCATTGCCCCCATTAGTGTACCCCACATAATTATACCAATCAATGAGAACGATACTGTAAATGCCAGTGATACCCAGTAATCGCCATAATCATAAATATGCAGTTTCTGCCATGCCAGTATTCGTAAAAAACCAATTGCGCCCAATATCATTCCAAGAACAAGTCCTGACAGCAGTTCCCGCCGCAATACATAAAACCAGCTTTTTAGGGTAAGCTCCCGCAGGGCCATCGCACGTATTATAAGCGTTGCCGCCTGGCTGCCGCCATTGCCCCCGCTGGAAATAACCAGCGGTACAAACATGGCCAGTACTGCTGCTTTGGCAATTTCTGTATCAAAATGCTGCATTGCTGTAGCAGTAAGCATTTCGCTTATAAACAGTATTATCAGCCAGCCGGCCCTTTTTTGTATTAGCGTAAGTATGGGGGTTTTAACATAGGGATAGTCCAGGCTTTCCATACCGCCAAATTTTTGTATATCCCTTGTGTCCTCTTCTTCCGCCACATCAATAACATCATCAATAGTAATTACACCCAGCAGTTTATTTTCATCATTAATAACAGGCAGGGCTATCCTGTCATATTCTTTAAATCTTTGAACAGCCGTTTCTCTTTTGTCTTTAATATTCAATGCTTCGTAAGATCCATCTAATATGTCTTCAATCCTTTTGCCAGGCTCATTTAATACCAGCCTCCGCACGGGAATATCATCCACCAACCTGCCTTCATCATCTACCACATATATTACATTGGCAGCTTCGGTGTCCTTGTGCGTATTGCGCAAATAAGCCATTGCCTGCTCAATAGTCATCTCTTTTTTTATGGCAGCCACATCAGTATTTATAAGCCGTGCTACGGTGCTGTCGGGGTAACCCAGTAAATCGTGGGCAGCCTTGCGGCTTTTTTCCTCCAAAAGGTTAATATAATGTTCCCTTTCATCGCCTTCAAATTCTGATAAAAAAGTCAGGCGGTCATCAGAGTACAGACTGTTAAGTATAAGTGTTGCTGTTGCATCCGGCACATTTTTAATTACAAATTTTTGATGCTGAACATCCATGTAAGCAAAAACCGACGCCCGCATGTTTTGTGGTAGCTGTTCAAACGCTTTTAGCACTGCATCGTTAGGCAGTGTTACTAATATTTTCGCCATCTCTGCAGGATGCAGCGATTCAGTTTTACTGGTTTTAAAGAGTGATAAAAAACTAAAATTACCCTGTAGAATTTTCCTGCTCAACTCTTTTATTTTCATAGCCAGCTTTTTTAGAGATGTACACCCTTGTTACCGCGGCAATATACGGTAAAAAGTTGCTACGCCAAGTTGCCTGTACCAGGTAAAAATATATTTGGCGGCATTGCCGTAAAGGCCTCAGCAGTAATTCATTATTCAGTATAAGTGTATGCCTGATGCAATCGTAACAATCAATTAATATGCCTGTTTTGCTTTAACCAGTGTGGTGTCAGTAACCAGTGTGGGCACAATGTACCCGCCTGTATCAATTATTGTTTTTGGAAATACGTTTTTTAGCTGTGCAAAAACAGCTTTGTCAACATTTGTTTTATAGATAAACAGTGATTGTAGTTTTTTTAAAGGCTTTAATTGCATTACACCTGCCGCTGTAACCTTTGTGGCCACCAGGTTTAAATACTGCAGGTTTTGAAGATTATGTAAAGATGCAAGCCCATTGTCTGTAATATGTGTGCGTGATAAATCAAGCCTGGTTAAAGCGGTAAGCTGGGCTATAATTTGCAGTGATGAGTCGTTAATATTTGTTCCTCCCAGCTTAAGCCAGATAACCTGTTTTTTTAGCCGCACCACCTGTTGCAACACAGCATTTGGCACAACTGTGTCTGTCACAAAATTTAATTGCAGGTAATTACTGTTTTGCGATATGGGCAGCACCACGATGCCACTTGCAGCGAGCTGCTGTATTATTTTGCTGTCAGCAGGCTCAACCGGTTGTACCGGTATGCTGCTGAAATTTTGCAAGGCTTGCGGTGCCTTTTGCAATGCCAGTAGTACAGGTTTAATGTCGGCAGGCTGGGGCACATCTTTCACTTTTTTGTGAAAAGCAGCGCCATTATCTATCCACCAGTGCAGTAACGCAATTTGCTCCCTGGTGGGTTGCGGTTTTTCCTTTGGGGGCATGTGGTCATCATCGCCGGGCGACAGCAGCATGCGTTTTATCATTTCGCTGGCATCAGCTTTTCCGGTTTTAATAATAATGCCGTCTTTTCCACCTTTCATCAGCCATGTACTATCATCCATGCGCAGGCGCCCTTTTTGCTTATTTGGGCCATGGCAGGAGTAACATTTTGTTTGCAGTATGGGCTGCACAACATCAGGATATACCATAGCCTCCTGCACATTGGGAACAGGTTTGATAATGCCGGATGAAGAACTGTCCGCCGAAAAAGCGTCCTGTAAAGGTTTAGTAAAATAGTCTGAACCATGGGTAAGAGAGCCGCCCAGGTGGCCTGTTATGAAAATTAGTACCAGCAACCCGAAAGACAGAAATGTTTTATTGACCCCAAACTGCTGATTTTTTTCTTTGGCATATAATAAAAACGATACAAAAGCAGTGGCAATACCCAGCCACATGTGCCAGCCTACAAGATTTTTATCATAATCATCGCTTATTGACAATACGTAGCCTGTAATGCATGATAGCAATGCAGATAATGCGCCTGCCAGCAACACCACAGGGATAGCCTGTTTTACACCGGCGTATCGCTCCTTGCGGGCAAGCCATTGCAGTAAAAGCGCTACCAGCAAAATACCTATGGGCAAATGGATAAGTGCAGGATGGAGATGGCCGATAAATTCAGTAATGGAAAGCAGCACACAAACAATTTAGCTACAATAATAATTGATATAAAAATTGGCAGCAAAAGAAAGCTATTATACAACGCGGAAAACTATTTACCATACCTGTTACGCAAAAAATGCATCATATAAACATTAATGGCCCATTGGTCGCTTAAAGGCTGACGTGTGTAAGGCAGTGTAGGCATGTAATCCGGGGGGCCAAATTCGGTAAGCACTGTCATGGTTTCACCCTTTTGTTTTTTCATTTCCATTACTTTATCCCACCATGCCACATGTGCGTCCAGTGCTGTTTTCCACTCGGGCGCGCGCGGGTCGTTTACCTGCGGGCCTTCAGGGTGGCCTATGCGTGCGTGTATATGGTCAACACGCTGTAATGTTAAGTCAACTGTTTCCTGCTGATCCTGCAAAAGGGTTTCACTTACGTTACACCAGTGCGATACATCAAACGTAATGCGCAAATCGGGCACGGTATCAATAAAATGCCGCGCTACAGGGGCTGCAAACAGCATACGGCTGCGGTGCGTTTCGTGGCATATTTTAATACCGGTTTGTTTTGCAAGGTGCAGGGTATGATCAATAAACGTTTTGTTTTGCTCATAAGTAAAATAGTCACGGCCTGAATGGCAGTTTATGTATAAAGGACGCTGAATGGTATTGGTAGCAGCGGCATCTATCATGTTTTTAAAAGTAGTAAAATGTTGCTCATAGCTGCTCTCATAACCCGCTGTAAGAAACCCTACTTCAAGCCCGTATTTTTTAAGCATATTAAATAGCTCATCCTGCCCTTTTTTATCTGTCGGCCACCATATCTCTATCCCGTCGTATCCTTCTTTTTTAACCTGCGCGCCATACTCATCAAGTGTACCGTTAAACCCCCAGTTTGTAGCAAGCACCTTTAGTTTAAAATCTTTGTTCATGGTAAAATCTGGTTTATTGGATGAAGCAAACGACTGTAACGATGCAAGCATTAAAGCGGAAGCGGATGATGCTGAGAGCTCAATAAAATTTCTGCGGTTCATCTGTAATATGGCAGCGTTAAAGCCAGGTTTCAAATATATTGAAATACTTTATAAAAAGAAAGCAGCATAAAAAAGGGCAGCTTTAAAAAGCCGTCCGCGTAGTACCGCCAGGAAAAAAATTTTAGTATTTGTTTTGTATCGCAATACTTCATTTTTTCCGGCCCAAAGCCATCTCTCCCCACTATTGAAGATTATACAGAAAATTCGAGATAAGAACGGTAATCAGGCCTGCTTATATGGCTATTAGCGGCTTCGGTCTTCATTTTTTTCCAGCACTGTTTTCCTTCGCAATGAGTCAATACCCTGGGCCTGCAGGGGGTATGTAACAAAACCGCAGTAAATAAAATTAAAGGTTTTTCTTATCTGCACCCGGCAACCAGAGGTGAAAACCGGTTGTACAAATTAACTAACCATTTGGTTTGTACAAATAATCTACTTTTGCCGCCAGCTAATTAAACTTTTGCTATATGGCATACAACTTACTACAGGGCAAAAAAGGAATTATATTCGGCGCACTTGACGAAAAATCAATGGCATGGAAAACCGCTTTACGCTGCCATGAGGAAGGCGCCCAACTGGTATTGACCAATGCACCGGTTGCCTTACGCATGGGCGAAATAAACAAACTTGCAGAGCAGGTGAATGCACCCGTTATAGGGGCTGATGTTACCAGCATGGATGATATTAAAAAGCTTTTTGAAGAATCTATCGCCCATTTTGGCGGCAAGGTTGATTTTATACTGCATAGTATTGGCATGAGCCTTAACATGCGCAAAGGCAAAGGCTATACTGAAATTGATTATGGCTTTAACCAGAAAACGCTTGATATTTCTGCCGTAAGCCTGCATAAAGTATTGCGTACGGCTTGGGATATGGATGCACTTAATGAGTGGGGCAGCGTGGTGGCGCTTACCTATATTGCCGCGCAAAGGGTTTTTCCAGACTATAACGAGATGGCTGACGCAAAATCGCTGCTGGAAAGTATAACCCGCAGTTTTGGTTACCATTATGGGGTTAAAAAGAAAGTGCGCATTAATACGGTTTCGCAATCCCCCACACGTACCACGGCTGGTAGTGGGGTTAAAGGTTTTGACGGTTTTATTACCTATGCTGAAAAAATGAGCCCGCTGGGTAATGCTTCTGCCGACGATTGCGCCAATTATTGTGTTACCCTGTTTAGCGACCTAACAAGATTTGTAACCATGCAAAACCTGTTTCATGATGGCGGTTTCAGCTTTACCGGCGTTACACCGGAAGTAATTGCAATGATGAAGGAAGATTAACCCCCCGTTTATTTATTTGCATAAAACAAAATCGCCCCGCAGCAAACGGGGCGATGTAATATTTTACTGAGAAAGTGCGGCGCTGTTAATATTCATCTTCGTTAAAAAGGAAATCTTCCTGGCTGGGGTAATCAGGCCAAATGTCCTCTATGCTTTCATACACCTCTCCCTCATCTTCCAGCTCCTGCAGGTTTTCAACCACCTCAATCGGCGCGCCCGAACGTATAGCATAATCTATCAATTCGTCTTTTGTGGCCGGCCAGGGGGCATCTTCAAGATAGCTGGCTAATTCAAGTGTCCAAAACATAGCCTCTTAATTTTGCGCAAATGTAAGCGTTGTAACGAAATTACCAAATGCGCAATTGCCCCCATGGCTAAATAAATCTATAAAATTATAAAAACGGTGTTTTTAGCCACTTTGTCGTTACGTTTGCTTTTAATACGCAAAAACCAGGCGGTAATGCTAAAAGCAACCAATATTCACAAACGTTACGGGCAATTGCATGTACTGAAAGGGGTTAATATACAGGTAAATGCAGGTGAAATCGTTTCAATTGTCGGCTCGTCCGGCGCAGGCAAAAGTACCCTGCTGCACATTTTGGGAACATTAGACAGGCCCGACAGCGGTGAAATATTTCTTAATAACGTTGCCTTACACTCCCTCGGAGGCAAAAAACTTGCAGCATTCCGCAATAATAACATAGGATTTGTTTTCCAGTTTCACCACCTGTTGCCCGAGTTTTCAGCACTTGAAAACGTGTGTATACCGGGCTGGATTTTGGGAAAGAAAAAGAAAGAGGTAGAAGAGGAAGCCGCCAGGCTGCTTGGTATTCTTGGATTAGGGGATCGTCTTGACAATAAGCCGCAGGCCTTAAGTGGCGGCGAGCAACAAAGGGTAGCTGTAGCAAGGGCGTTGATTAACAAACCTTCCATTGTGTTTGCGGACGAACCTACAGGCAACCTTGACAGTAAAAACGCTAAAGAATTACATGACCTGTTTATACAACTGCGGGCCCAGTTTAAGCAAACCTTTTTAATTGTAACGCATAACGAAGAACTGGCGGATATGAGTGACCGCATTTTGCACATGAAAGACGGTGTAATTGTTCAATAGTATATTTACCGGCCGTTAGCCGTTAAGTTCTTTCATCAATTTGTCAAACGCCTCTTTCAGTTCAGCAAACTCTTTTTCCAGGGTTGTAAGCCTTGCTTCAAGGCTGTTATTGTAATATATAGCCGCATCATCATTTGCATCTTCTTCGGTTATTACGGGTGTGCCGCCAAGCAGGTGTGCATAGCGGGCCTCTTTTTGGCCGGGCCTGCGTGGCAACTGTACTACAAAAGGTGTTTCGCCGGCTGAGAGTTTATCAAGCAGCTCCTGTATTTCTTCCAGCGAATCATACTCGTACATACGGCCGGCATTGGTGTTTAATTCACCTGGCGTTTGCGGCCCTCGTAGCAACAGCAGGCATATTACAGTTACCTCTGCAGTTGTAAGTGGATACACCAGTGCCAGGTTGTGTTTATACTTAACCGTACGGCTGGTGCCACCGGTAGCAGTTGCAACAAGACCCTTACGTTTCAGCCTATTTAAGCCAGCATTAACTGTTTCTTCATCATACTGGACAACGGGGTTGCGCGACGTTTTCTGGTTGCATGCTGCTGTTAGCGCATTAATCGTCATAGGATAATAATCAGGGGTTGTACGGCTTTTTTCGATAAGCGAACCAAGTATCCGCAGTTCAACACTATCCAGCACAGGTAAAGATTGTTCCATTACTGTAAATATAAGATTAAGAGCAGCGAAAATAATTAATGGGAAAACTACGGTAAAACCTTTTCAAATCTTTGAATGGTGTTATTTAAAATGTTGCTGGTGTAAATGTTTCCATTGCTATCTATCCACCGTAAGCCCGTGCGGCATAATAAATATTCCCCTTCCCCAGCTATTTATTATTCTGCCGGTTTGCTTGTCAATAGTCATTATTGTATTTTGACCAATAACTGACGAAGGCATTGCCATAATACGGGCCAGGTTCTGCCGCCCCGGTAAAAGACTACAAGGTTTTGCGCTGTATCAATTGCTAATGCTGCAGGGTTGCCCAACAAAAAGTTTTTTGGCAGTTTAAGCCAATTTGGCACAAGCCGGTAGTGTGTTTTAAGGTGAGTTAAGCCAGGGCTTTCATCTGAGTTTTTGCAGCCCTGCAGTAAAAGCGTTACAGCAACCAGCAGGAAAAGTATTTTTTTTATCATAAGGTTATAAAAATACCGGCTGCAGCATATAACCCAGTAAATCCGGATTAAATGTTAATCTATTTTAAAAACAATAGAGTCAAAATAATAAGACTCAAAATGAAACGTTTTCCAAAAATGATACAATTTTTTTCCCAAAAAGAAACAAAATGGCTGTTTTCAGCCGTTTTTACATATAAAATAAGTTTGGTATAGTTATTGACATTTATATATCGGTTTTTCATAGGATATTGGATTTAAGACGGGGTAGAATTTTCATTCAGGCCCCTTTTTTATTTTATAGCACTGCCTCGTGACCGGGAAATCGTTTTAGTTTTTTATCGCTTTATCATCTTTTTTATAATAGTACAGAACGGAAAAGGCTGCCTCTTTTGTTGAAGGCAGCCAGGGTTTCGGGAATAGAGGGCTGAAAACTCCCCCCGAAGGGTGTTTTATAATACTGGGGCATGGCTTGCCACCAAGCCCACACCGGAATAAAATAAATACGGGTGTATAAACCCATATCCAGGCACTTTCAATAAACTATATGAACAGGTTCTTTAACCGGCTAAAAAGCCGTAACTTGAGGCAGGAGTTATAAAGGGCTTATCATTACTTTTGTTACATCAAAATTATTTGGAGTTGTTACCTAAACCAACTGCGAAAATTCGCAGTTTTTTAAAATCTTTTACTAAGTTTATATTAAAAAATGTCCTTAAGGCAGGCTGGCGAGTATTCGAAATCATTTATTACCAACATACCGGCAGATTTACAAAGTAAACAGGCACAGCATTTCTTAAAAACCATTCCTATTTTTCCAGACGAGGCAGTGTACATCTACTCCTTTAAAGAAGGCCGGATGATTTTTGCTAATGGCTGGGAAGAAATTTTAGGCTATAAGGACGATGAAATAAATATGCTTACCATTGTAAGTATCACTTCCCCTGAATACGCTCCGTTTAGCAACGAGCTGAATGATAAAGCCCTGATGTTTATACAAAGCAAAACTGGGGATTTAGAAAAATACAGCTTTACCATTGAGCTTAAAAAAATACATAAAAACGGCTCAGCAGTACCCATGATTTCGAAGGTGGGCGTTTTTAGTGTTGAGAATGAAAGGGTTACCGCGATAATAGGCCGCTCGCAAGTAAATCACAGCCTTAAATTCGGCAACGTAATGCGCTATGCTGCCTACGGGCCTGAGAAATCAGAATTTGAAGAAGAATTAAACAAGCAACTGTTTAAATATTACGCTATTTCGCAAAAAGAAAAAGAGGCGCTGGCACTGGTAGCAAAAGGCTATTCATTTAAAGAAATAGCCAGCTACTACAATGTTTCCCAATCTGCCATTGAAAAAAGAATAATACCTATGTACAAAAGGTTTAACGTAAAAAGCCTTACTCATTTAATAAGTTTTTCATACGACAACCATATTTTACCTTAACTGGCTTAAGTTATTATAAATTAACTTCGTATATATCAGCAGGCTCTATTTCCATGTTACGCAGCATGGTTTTCCATTTGTCAATTACAGGATGGCCGGGTGGGTAATTGCCTAACACCCATACTACATTGGCGTTTTTTATTATTTGTTTAGCCGTAGCATGCCGGTTAATAAAACCCCAGAATATATCTGGCTGTATAAGGTCTTCTACCTTGCCTCCGCTGTTAATATCATCTATTACTAATACTGATGCGTTTGCCCATGTCCACAAAGGCTGCCTGCCCGGCGGTATTGTACATTGCTCGTCGCAAAATGCACTATACAATTTTATGCCTGTTGTATAACTGCAGGTTTTATGCTTTATTGACAATTCGGTAGCCACGCCCACGCTAAGGCTGGTTTTACCGCTTCCCTCAGACCCAAAAACCAACAGGTGCATACCCCGGCTATTATTGCGTAAAAACTGGTTAATGTTTGCCATATTGCGTGCCGACAGGGGTGCAATATCCCACTGGCTTAAACGGAACTGGAAGGGGTATTCAGCCACCTGCAGGTACATTTTGGTAATAAACCAATCTCGTGTTGGTTTTATAAGCAACACTACCAGTGCAATAACAACTGCTAAAAACACGGCGCTGTAATAACAAGTAATGGCTGCGCAAAAAACACCAAGCCAAAAAAAGCCAATGTCAGTAGCAGTATCATACAATACATTACGCCATGGGGGCCTGAAAACATATTGTTGTTTCGGGTAGTAAAAAAACTTTAAAGCACTGCGGCGTTTAAACAGCAATGGCAGGCAAAAATTAAATACTTCAAAAATAAGCCAGTTAAGAGCAACTATTGAAAAAGCCCATATCACGGCATCTATGGCGGCATGACTTTTTACCAACCAGGTAAATAAAACAATGGTAGGAATAAATCCAAGGGAGAAATGACCAAACTGGTTGGCCATCCATGCATAGGTTAATGTTACCCCGCGGTAAGAATCTTTGCCAGTTAAATCGGCTTTAAGCTGCTGCAAAACAGCCCTGCCAGGTATGGATTTCGGCATACAATAAGCAGTTAGTTCAGGTGTTACAAGATAATGAGCAAATGGTTACCCGCAAAATGCAGCGCTTTTTTACCAATCATCTCTTAAGTGCAGCCTGCCTTAAGTTTAGGCTTAACAGCAATTTCCCAACTATGTGACAAAAATTTTTAAAATTGCAGCAATTAAAATACGTGCATGACAAGAGAAGAAAAATTTATGGCGGAAGCGATACGCGTTGGCACAGAGGGTATGCGCAACAATATTGGCGGACCTTTTGGGTGTGTGATTGTGAAGGATGACAAAATAGTAGGTAAGGGATGCAACAGCGTTACCAGCCTGAACGATCCTACCGCCCATGCTGAAATAATGGCTATAAGAGATGCATGCAAAACCCTGGGCACTATAAATTTGGCTGATTGCGAAGTTTATACCTCATGCGAACCCTGCCCTATGTGCCTTGGTGCTATTTACTGGAGCAGGCCAGCCAAAATATATTACAGCAATACCCGTTATGACGCACGGGATGCAGGTTTTGATGATGAGTTTATTTACCGGGAACTGTTAATGCCGCTTAAAAGCCGTGCAATAAGCATACAATGTATAAAAGACAGGGAAGCAAAGAAGATGTTTGAGGAATGGCTGGCATCAAACAAAACTTTATATTAATGATGCAGGCCTCAAGGGATATTATTGAACATTACGGTATGCAACGCCACCCCGAAGGCGGTTATTTTAAGGAGACCTACCGTGCCTGCGAGGCAATACCGCAAAATGCCTTGCCTGCCAGGTTTAAAGGCGACAGGTTTTTTTCAACCGCAATATATTTTTTGTTAGAGCATGGCGATTTTTCGGCTTTCCACCGTATTAAAAGCGATGAATGCTGGCATTTTTATGCCGGCGGCACCCTGCTTATTTACGTAATTAACGTGAGTTCGGGATAAGAGGCAGCAAAAAAGGTGTTTTAGTAGTCTTGAAAGTACCATCAATCACGACTAAAAAACACCTTTATGTTGAAGGATAAAATTATAGAAATATTTGTTCCCACAGATGATTTTTGCATTT
>DASZUX010000445.1:0-4351 GCA_035547455.1 Chitinophagaceae bacterium | reverse complement strand
CATACCCAAAATTTTCAGCCGATGATAAATATATTTACGAAATAGTGAGGGACAACCGCGGCCTTATGGGCATGGAAAAGCGGGAGATTGCTACCGGCGGCGTTAATATAGTAGTTAACTTCAGGAACCGCATATTGGGCTTTCCCGTGGTACAGGGTGATACTATTCTGTACTCCTGCAGTAACGATGGGTACGATGAAACCTGGGCCTACCTTGAAACACAGAATAGAGATGTAAGGGTAGCCCGTTATGCAACGGGGTTATACCAGGGCGTGTTTAATAGCAACAACCAGTTTATAGCTTCGGCTTTTACTGCCGACGGTTACAGGCTGGGCAGGTTTACACCGCTGTGGCAGCAGGTTACTGAAGCTGATACTTTAAAAAACCTGTATGTGCATGCACCGTTTAAACCTTTTACCAATAATACGCTGCAGCAAATAGCCAGTACCAGCTACCCTTCGCAGAAATACCCTAAAACCTATCATCTTATTAACTTTCACAGCTACCGCCCTTTTTATGATTATCCCAACAGTTCAATTACCATTTTTGGCGAAAACGTGTTGAATACTTTTCAAAGCCAGTTGTACTATACGCATAACCATAATGAAGGGTATAATAAGTATGGCTTTACCGGCATATACGGCGGCACATACCTGCAGCCGGTGCTTGATGTTAACCAAACCTACAACAGGCAGGCGGCTTATAATATGGATACAACGGTACACTGGAATGAATTTAATATTGCCGCGGGCCTGCAGTTGCCGCTTAATTTTTCGCATGGCAGGCAGTACCGCACTTTACTGCTGCAGTCAACCTTTAATTATAACCACGTAAACTGGAAAGGCATTGCCAAGGGCTTTTTAAATAACGCCGCCCTGCACTACCTGCAAAGCAAGCTTGTATTTGTGGCGCAAAGCCAGGTAGCGCAAAAACAAATATACCCGCATTTTGCGCAGGTACTTACAGTACAGTACCGGGCCAGTGTTGACAACCGCATTGCACACCAGTTGTTATTTAACGGGTCGTTTTACCTGCCTGGGCTGGCGCCTACCAATAGCCTGGTAGTAAATTATGCTTACCAGGTACGCGACGATGCCGGCCAGTATTTTTATACCAATGATTTTCCTATGAGCCGGGGCTATAGTGAAGTAGATTTTCCCCGTATGTGGAAGATTGGCCTGAACTATCATTTTCCCCTGTGTTACCCTGAATGGGGATTTGGAAATATTGCCTTTTTTCAGCGGGTACGTGCCAACCTTTTTTTTGATTATGCCACCGGCGCCGGCATACAAAACACTAATCCCTATTACTTTAACAGCGCAGGCGCTGAAATATTTATTGATGGCAAAATATGGAACGAACTGCCTTCCACGCTCGGCTTTCGTTACAGCAGGCTGCTGAACGGCCCCAAAGGCGGCTTGTTTGAAATTGTGGCGCCCATACTGATAATCAATTAACCATGGCGCTTAGTATAGATGTGGCAAATTTTGGCGTAGGAACAAGTACGTACATGGGGGCATTTTGGCTGCAAATACAACTTTATTTAGCGTTTAAATAGCTGGGTTATACATGGCAGGTGTTTCAAATTCAGGCTGGCCAATGCTAATTAAATAGCTTGTTACAGTACCGGTTGTAAAAAATATTTGCTACTGTATAATTCAATACTAATTTAGCTGTATCAACCTTAAACCATGAAAAAATTTTACCTGCTGCTTACCTTTTCCTTAAACTTTTTTGCTTTTTGCAGGGCACAGCTTATTAATAAAGGCGACTGGCTTATTGGCGGCAATGCAACCTTTAAGCATTCATCCAGCACCATTTATCAATACCTGCCGCCACAAGCCTATAAATACGTAGATAACAGTTGGCTTATAAGCCCCGGCGTGGGTTATTTTTTTTGTAACAGGCTTTCTGCGGGAATTTCGGTGGTAATAGATTTAGCCGGAGAAAAGATGAGGGGAAGCCCAACTTATTCAAATACTTATGTCGGTGTTTCTCCGTTTGCCAGGTATTATTTTTTAAAGCCAAACAGCAAAATAAATATACTTGCCGACGCTGAGTATGGTTGGCTGCAAAACAGGTACAGGTCTTTCCTTCCGGGCAGCAACAGCAGCACATCAACTTTAACACAGCACCTGTACAGTATGGCTGGCGGTCCGTGTTTATTTATTAACCCGCATATTGCGCTTGAGGCTCTTTTGGCTTATACACATCTAAAGGAAACCGGCAAATATAACAGCGATGCCATACAGCTTAAGCTGGGTTTCAGGCTGCATATTGGTAAGTAAAATAAACACTTAAAAAATGAAAAAAATATACGTTCTTTTTTTCGCATGCTTTATTACAGTTGTGCGGGTGAATGCTCAGCTTACAAGGGGCAGTTGGCTGGCCGGCGGCACAATTTCGTTTGGCTACATAAAAGTTACAGCAGATAATGCTTCAAACTACTACCAATCTAAAACTACGTCTTTGGAGGTCCTGCCTGTTGGTGGCTATTTTGTAATAAATAAACTTTGTGCCGGCGTAGACGTAGGTTATAACTATTCTCATAATAATTTTAATGGTTTAACTCATACAACTACTGACTTGTTAAAACAAACAGGCTACGATAACACATCCGGCCTGGTTTTGTCACCTTTTTTAAGGTATTACCTTTTACCTGCTGTTAAAAAAGTAAATGTTATTATTTCCGGTCAATATAGTTATGTGTACAGCTTTCAACATAACCAGGAGCAAACTGTAAGCTCTAACTTCGGCATTTGGTCTGCGTCAGAATATAAATTTAAATCTCACTACCACGAGTATGCGGTAGGAGGAGGGCCGGTTTGGTTTTTAAACCGTGTTATTGCGGCGGAGTTTATTGCATTATACACTTTTACTCAAAAAAATAATCCGGCAACCGGTGGTAATTATTGGTCGGTAAGTGCCGGGCTTCAAATATACCTGGGTAAATAAACTATGCGTTCCAGCTATTTTTGTCAATGGCGTTTAAATATAAAAGTGTTGATTGACCTTGCAGGCAGCACCACGCTGAAGGTGCCTTTTTCAGGCTGGCTTTTAACGTGATGAGGTTTAAGATTATCTCCCTCACCTGCCGTAGTAACATAACTATTCTTCAAAGCAAATGGGCTGTCTGTACCCTCAAGCATAATACCTGCCTGGGCATCATGCTCAGTATAATTAATCATATTCACAACTATGCTTCCTGTTTGCAGGTTTGTAAAAGCAGATATCATTACCTGCTGTTGGGCTGCAATATTGCTTAACCCATCGCTACGGCTGGTGCTAACCCTGTACATGCCAGGGCGAACGAACAGGCTGTAATGCCCCAATGCCCATACATTTTTGGTAATGGTATATAAACGGGCGGTATCTGTTGCGCGGTGCGGGTTTAGCGCCACTAAGTAATAACGGGTATTGCTGTCAGCACGGCCGGGTTCAAAAGCATTCCAGTAATGCCAGGCTGTAGCGTTGCCTTCTGTAAAATCTGTATTAATTACCTTGGCTAAAAAAAGTGCGCAATCCATCGCGCTGCGGCTGCCTTTGGCACCATCTTTAAAACCATCGCCCAGCATGCAGTACTCGCTTTGCCAAAACTCAAGGTCACGGCCATACGCTGCCAGCGTATCTTTAAGCCTGTTGCGTATTTCGGTCATACGCGCATCGCTGGTCTCCGTAAAATAACCATGTCCTTCTACATAAGGTGTTGTATTGGGCAGCCCGCCAATGTACAGCTTGCTTGCAGGATTGAAAAATGCCTGTACCTGCGCTGCTGCTTTGCCCCCTGCACCATAAAGATGTTCCAGCGTGCCTGCTTCAGTAACCAATATGCGGGTACTTAGTTTATTTGTGTGTAATGCCGTGCTTACCGCTTTTACTGCGTTAAATATTTCAGTATTCGTCCACGCGCTGCCTTCCTGGCTTGCTTCGCCCCATTTGTTGCTCCAGTCCCATTGCGGCTCATTAACGGGGCTTATATAATTAAAATGCAGGTGTATCTTGTCAAAATGCGTCATTACGGCCGCCAAAAAATCAGCGTAAGCTGTGTATTTATCTTCTCTAAGGTTGCTGGTGTAATCTTTCTCTGTTTTATACCCCAGCCCGTTTTTGGTAAATTGTACAGGCGGGCTGTTTACAAAAGCAATAAGGTTTTCCACTCCATAATGTTTTGCCTGTTGCAGCAGCCAGGTGTAGCCTTTTTGTTTATTCCAGTCATAAGTGCCTCCCGGCGATAAAAAGCACTCCACGCGGCGCGCGGCGTCTTTTATCCCGCTGCTGTCACCCTGCTCTGCAGTACCGCCGCCAATATTAAACCTGAAGGCAGAAAGCCCTATTCCTCCCGGTTGGCCTG
>DASZUX010000444.1:0-7475 GCA_035547455.1 Chitinophagaceae bacterium | reverse complement strand
ATATTCAATTACAGCATAAAGTGCCTCCCCCCACGCTTAAAGACGAATACACTTTTATAAGAAAATATTGGGGTACGCCCTGGGCATTATTTGCATTATTACAAAGGGTTTTGACATTCAAAAACCCTTTCAAAGAAATTTCAGCGTTTGCTGTTACTTCAAAAATTAAAAGGATTAATGCGTATGCAAAACCATTTATTAATGAAGGGTACAATACTTTTACTTCATCTTTAGTTAACACATCGCCACTGGTTGCAGTAATAATTCCAACGCTAAACAGGTATCAATTCCTAAAGGATGTATTACATGATCTTGAAAAACAATCGTATAAAAACTTCGAGGTATTAATTTTTGACCAGAGCGATGACTTTGACGAGCAATTTTACAACCAGTTTAAGCTAAACATACAATTGCACCGGCAGAAAGAAAAATTACTGTGGACAGCGAGGAATAATGCAGTTAAAGCCACAGTTGCTGAATACCTGCTCTTCTTTGACGATGATTCCCGTGTGGATGAAGACTGGATATATGAACATCTAAAATGTCTTGATTTTTTCAGCGCTGATATATCAGCTGGTATTTCCCTGGCAGCGGTAGGCCAAAAAATCCCCGCCAGCTATAGTTATTTCAGGTGGGCAGACCAATTTGACTCAGGCAACGCTATGGTAAAAAGAAATGTGTTTCAGCAAATCGGCCTGTTTGATGAAAAATTTAATGCCCAACGTATGGGCGATGGAGAGTTTGGCTATCGTGCCTACCTTAATGGATTTAAAAGTATATCCAACCCTAATGCCAGCAGGGTGCATCTTAAAGTAGGCAGCGGAGGCTTACGGGATATGGGCAGTTGGGATGGATTCAGACCAAAAAAATGGTTTGCCCCAAAGCCTGTACCCAGTGTAGTTTACCTTTTTAAAAAATATCTCTCTCCGCCGCTGTATCGTAATGCTATACTTCTTGGCATTATGCTCTCGAATGTACCCTACAAATATAAGCGTAGTAATAAAATGCTTGTACTTAGTATATTTATTACAATTATAAAATCTCCTGTTTTACTTATCCAGTTTTTAAGAGCAAAAAATATTGCTGCCAAAATGTTAAACAGTCCTCCCCTAACTCCTGAAAAATTAAAAAATTAATAGCCTTTTGGTGCACCCGTAAATGAAAAATAAGTTTAAAAAACTGGCAATAATTTCGGATTGCATTCACATGATTGACAGCAATGGCAATGCAGTTACCGAAGTACATATTTTTTGCAGGCAAATGCAAGCTCTGGCCTCAATGTTCGAAAGCACCGTAATCTGTTGCCCGTTTGTGTTATATAACAGTGATAAAGTAACAACAGCTTATACTAATAAAACAATTACCTTCATTCCTTTAAAAAATGTCGGGGGCAATACATTGCGTGATAAGCTTGTGCTTTTGGCCAATATACCCGCATGGATAAAAGGCTTTTCAAAAGCACGCAGAAATGCAGATATTATTTACATGCGCTTTCCTAATAATCTTAATATAATTGGCTTTTTTTATTTCTATTTTCACCGGTGCAAAAGTTTTGCCACCTATACCGGAACATGGAAGAACTATTTAAGAGAACCTATTACTTACCGTTTTCAAAAATGGCTGCTAAGGT
This sequence comes from Chitinophagaceae bacterium, assembly GCA_035547455.1. Classification (GTDB taxonomy): domain Bacteria; phylum Bacteroidota; class Bacteroidia; order Chitinophagales; family Chitinophagaceae; genus JABDFW01. Next base: position 5,845 of record DASZUX010000444.1, on the reverse strand, counting down.
GTTTTTTTACAGGACCTGTTTGGATATATATGCAGGAGCAGCAACGTGGCAAAAACCTTTATAAAAGTATTAGTCCTTCGTACACCCTGGCAGAATGGGAAGAAGAAACAATGCAGGTAAACAACAGGCTGGCAAGGCTAAGGTTAAAAAAAATAAGTAAGCCGGTATTTATTACGGTAGGCACATTAAACTATAATAAAAACCAACTGTATATTTTACACGCTTTTAAGATATTGCAAAAAGAAAAATTTCCATTTTATCTTTATATTGTTGGCGACGGAGAGTTAAAGCAAAACTATGAGGCCTTTATAGAAGAGCATGATATGCAGGATTGTGTAAATATTTGCGGTAAAAAAAACCATACACAGCTAAGAGAGTTATACCGGCAATCAGATTTTTTAATCCAGGCGTCTATTGTTGAAGGGTTTGGCAAAGTGCCAATTGAAGGCTTTTTTCATGGCGTAATACCTTTGCTTAGCAGGGTTGCACTTGCTGATGAAATAACAGGTAATGGCAGCCGCGGATTTGTGTTTTCTATAACTGACGTTAACAACCTTGTTACGCTTATTAAACAGGTTGTAATAACAGCAAACCTGGATGAGTTGATTATACGCGGGAGAGCGTATGCAAAAAGTCAGACGCTCGAAAATTGGACATCCGTTCTTATAGATACAATTAATGGGTACTATACAGTATAAAACGCCACAAAACAAAGGTTTGGTGGCTACAAATGCATTTAAGTATTTTATAGCCCTTGTTTCAGGCATAATTGTAGGAGACAGTCTGGTACCTGATAATGTAATGGTAATACTATACCTGGGCTATAGTTTATATTGCCTTTTTCTTGCCTTTAAAGGTGACCTTGAAAAACTGTTCACTGTGTTGCCTTATTTTATTTATACAGAAATTTATATACGAGGTTTTCCATCTTCATTGCCAAATCTCTATGCTGATTATTCACTGGCTGCTATTTTCGGGCTTCTGCTTCTAAGAAAGGGAACGGTTTTCCGGTTGCACTCCATATCATTTATTTTTATGGGATTATATGCCCTTATTGAAATAATTGATTCCAGCAGAACAACTGAAACAGATTTTGCAAGAATTAACTCACTAAACAGCCTTAATGTATTTATCATATCATTGTGGGCATCTTCAACTATATTGCCTCTTTCAACACTAAATAAGCTGCTGAATAACCTTAAAATAGCGGGAATATTTATTGGAGGCGTGGTGCTTACGGTCCATCTTTTTGGAAGAATACAATACACCAGTGTATCAAACTTTGCTGCCAGTAACGGGTTAGCGCCGGTTCAGCTGAGTGCCTATCTCGGTTTAGGAATCATACTGTTATTTCTCTCTGCTGTAAACCCCTTTGAAAAAAAAGATTTTGTCTTAAATATCTTTTTTATAAGCCTCATGTCTGCATTAATGGTGTTGACGTTTTCAAGAGGCGGTCTCTATTTTTGCGCGGCAATATTAATATTGTACCTGTTTTTTAACAGGAAAAATCTTGGCAGCTACTTTATTTTTCTGTTGTTATTACCTGTAGGATATCTTGTTTATTACTACACAGTTTCTACCACAGGTGGTCTTATAATTGACAGGTATGAGCAAAGCGGCAGTTCCGGCAGAGACATTTTGATAAAAATAGGGTTTGAAATTTTTAAGTCCGAGCCACTTGCAGGCATAGGCACCGGTAATTTTAGCAAAGAAATTGTTGCCCGGCACTTGTACGATGTTGAATCGGGCGCACACAATGAGTTTGTACGCGCTGCCGCTGAACATGGAATACTGGGAATACTTACCAACTGGTTTTTTTATATTATAACATTTATTGAAATATTGCGAAAAAAGAAGGGAATTGAACAGCAATATGCAATTTATTTTTTTGTATTGTTCTGTTTAATAATAGTACACAATGGCCTCAAAATTGCGCTGCAGCCATTGTTACTTACTTTAGTTTTTGTAAAACCGGCGTTTGCGGTAAGAAATAAAGGAACCAATGATCAACGTAGTTACAAGCAACCCGCTTAACCTGCCAGATATAGCCAAATGCCATAATGAGTGCTTTAAAAATTCTTTATCATCCAGGCTTGGTACCGCATATACAAAAAAAACCTTCGAGTGGTTTTTAGCGGGCAAAAACAGGTTTTTGTTCCATGCTGTTAAAAATAGTGAAGTAATAGGCTATTGCGGCGGGTTTATTCCGCAATATGAGGGTGATGGATCAACCAGCGGCATGATGCAATATGCCATGTCACAGGCTATACTTGGGGTAGTCATTCACCCCTGGGTTCTATTTAGCAAAGAAGTTATAGCTATGTACCCGCTGATTTTTAAAAATATTAAAAGAAAAATATCAGGCAATAACAATACTGAAAAAGTACAAGCCGTAAAGCCGTTTGATCTGCGTGCCGGGTTGGTAGTAATTGGCGTAAAACCAGAACATCGCGGCTCAGGTGTTTTTCAAACGCTCATGCACGAGTTTGAAGTACGCGTACGCGGCTATGCAATAAGCAAATTGACACTTTCAGTTAAAAAAAATAATGCAAGGGCTATAAATGCATATACTAAGCAAGGATGGTTTATAACTAAAGAACATGAACACACATTAGAAATGTGTAAATATATTGAGTAATCAAATTCTCTATCATTATTCAAATGCGGGGTTATTACAGTAAGCTTTTTTTTAAAACTATTAAAAACATTAACTATCGCATCAATGGCTTACTGGTAAAAAAAATTCTTGCTGGTAAAAAAACAAGCCAGGATAATGAGTCAACATTGATAAGCTGTTACAAAAACAGCACCCTGTTGCCACAACATTTTTTAATACTAAACGGGGAAAACAAAATACTTGTACAACACGTAATACCTTCCACATATAAAAACCCGTTTATTCATCTCACCCTTAAGAATGTTTTGCAGGCATTTCTCTTGTACAAATTCAAAAGCAAACAAAAGCAGGCAATAAATAAAGCTTTTGTATGGGGTAATAACTGGTCAGCAGGCTATTACCATTTTGTAGCTGAGGATTTGCCCAAGCTTATATATATGAGAGATGCAGGTATGCCTTTTTATACCTGGAAGGCAAAATCACCTGCCTGGAGAGATGAGTTGCTTTCGCTTTTTAAAACAGAAAGCAATATCATTACTGCACCCGTGCCGGTTAACCAACTCTGCTATATTGCCAATAACCGCATTAAAACCGGGCAGTACAGGTTTAGCATTATACACCCAGCCTTATGTGCAACATTTGCTAAAGCGTTACAGCAAGTTGTGTTAGCCTGGGGCATTATGCCTGCATCTACAGTTACCTGGATAAGCAGGAAATATACTTTTGACCGTAATGTAACTAATGAAGATGAGTGTATAAAACAACTACAAAACGCAGGTGTATCGGTTACTGTAATATATCCTGAAAAACTAACGGTTAAACAACAAATAATGGCTGTATATAATACAGCCTGGATAATAGGACCACATGGCGCCGGCCTGACCAATATATTATTTACGGCAAAGGCCAACATAATAGAAATTGGGCCTGATAAAAGTATCAACAATGCTTTTACCTCTCTTGCGGGTTCACTTAACAGGCAATACAGGTATATAAAAGCAGCAACTGAAAATAAATTCGCAAAAAACAGGACGAACTTTTATATAGACCGGATAGATGCATTCGCGGCTACGGTGCAGCAATTTGTCAGCGCCTGATAATGTTTGAGTTATACAATAATATTTAAACCCTTCAGCTAAACATTACCTTAAAAAATATACGATGGATAATAAAACATCCGCTGAAGAAAACGTTCTTAAAAATGAACAGTTTTACAATAACCTGTATGCAACGGTGAATATTGATGATATTTTGAAAAAACTGAGCAATTTTAATGGTTACCTTGATTTTGCCACAAAAACGTATACCAGTTGGGCCGGCTTTTATAAAAACGATTTTAAAAACCAAATAGCAGGTAAAAAGGTGCTGGAACTCGGTTGCGGCGACTGCCTTAACGCAGCTGTAATGGCAGCGCTCGGCGCTGAAATTGTTGCCAATGATATATCATCCCAACCGGGGAGAATTATCCTGGAATTAAACAAGCAATACCCGTTTAAATACCCTATACAATACATCTATGGAGATTTTTTAAAAGCGGATTTGCACGCGGATAGCTTTGATATAATTTCAGGTAAAAATTTTGTACATCACCTTACTCCTGAGCTTGAAGTTGAGTTTACCCGGAAGATTGTACGGCTGTTAAAACCAGGTGGGTTTGTGCGTTACTTTGAACCTGCGCAAAACAGTAAATTCCTGGATTATATCCGGTGGATGATACCCGTACCCGGAAGACCCTCGAAGCTGCAGAAAAAAAAGTTTGCAAAGTGGAAGGCAGCAGACCCCCATCCTGACAGGGATAACTCATACAGGAGCTATCTTAAAATAGGTAAAATGTTTTTTGAGGAAACAGAAATCCTTCCTATTGGCAGCCTCGAAAGATTTAACCGCATTATACCGCAGGGTAAGTTTAATCTCAAATTCAGGCAATTTGCTTTTAAGGCTGAGAAGCTTATTCCACGAAAACTGGACATTCTTATTGCACGGAGCCAGACAATAACGTACAAAAAACCCAAAAAAAATATGGCATAATAATACCATTTTCCTGTCTATCTTAACACCAATATGAAAATACCTTTTTCTCCGCCTTATATTGATGAAGATGTTATTGCAGAAGTTACAGACTCACTGCAAAGCGGCTGGATAACCACCGGCCCAAAAGTATTGCAGCTTGAAAACGAAGTAGCGGCCTACTGTAATGCAGAAAAAGCCCTGGCCGTTAATTCTGCAACCTCGGCTATGATGCTGGTACTGCATTGGTTTGGCGTAACACGCGGCGATGAAGTAATTGTACCTGCCTATACTTATTGTGCAACGGCCCTCGCAGTAATGCATGTAGGAGCCACACCTGTAATGGTGGATATTGACAATGATTTTAACATTGATGCCGCAAAAATAAAGGCAGCCATTACAGGTAAAACCAAGGCAGTTATTGCTGTAGATATCGGCGGCTGGCCCTGTAATTATAATGCCATAACAAAGGTTATACAAGATGAAAAGCACAAGTTTGCCCCACGTACCAATACCCAAAAACAACTGGGCAGGCTGCTTTTAATGGCTGATGCAGCACATTCATTTGGCGCTGTTTATAACAATAAGGTTACAGGCACACTGGCAGATATAACAGTTTTCTCGTTTCATGCCGTAAAAAATGTAACCACAGCCGAAGGTGGCATTATTTGCCTGCACATGCCTGTTCCTTTTGATAATAAGGAATTATACAAAACCCTACGCTTATGGAGCTTAAACGGCCAGACAAAAGATGCTTTTACAAAATCCAGGGCGGGAGGGTGGAAGTACGACATTGTTTACCCAGGCTTTAAAATGAACATGCCTGATGTGCTTGCTGCAATAGGTTTGGCACAAATACGTAAGTACGGCACTATGCTGTTACGTGAGCGAAAAAGGGTATTTGATGTTTATACAGCAGCATTTAGCCGGCACTCCTGGGCTATTATCCCTCCTTTTGAAAAAGCAGGTTGCACCTCCTCTTACCACCTGTATGCCTTGCGTGTTAGTAATATAACTGAACAGCAACGCGATGAGATAATTGAATACATTACTGCAAAGGGGGTAGCTGTTAATGTTCACTTTATACCCATGCCCTTGCTTACAGTTTTTAAAAATGCGGGATATAATATTGCAGATTACCCTGAAACTTACCTTATGTATTCAGGTGAAATATCCTTGCCTGTGTACCCGCAGCTAACCGATGGCCAGTGTAAATTTGTT
>DASZUX010000443.1:0-6237 GCA_035547455.1 Chitinophagaceae bacterium | reverse complement strand
ACTATCTGGAATAATTGTTTGAAGATAATTAAGGATATAGTAGAATGGCAACATTACAAAACGTGGTTTGAACCTATAAAGTCGGTGGAAGTAAAAGAAAATGTTTTACTAATTGAAGTACCAAGCCAGTTTTTCTACGAGTATCTTGAAGAACATTATGTAAATTTATTGGCAAAGACATTAAAGCGTGAAATGGGTAAAGAAGCACGGCTTGAGTACAGGATAATGGTTGACAGTGGCAGTAAAGGACGCAATGGATCAATGGATGTGCCTGCGGGCAATGCCAGGATGTATAATAATAATGAAATGGATTTTCCCCTTATTATAAATAACCCCGTTAAGAACCCGTTTGTTATACCGGGTCTTAAAAAAATGCAGATTGATCCGCAGTTAAACCCGTCGTATGTATTCGACGCGTTTATTGAGGGAGACTGCAACCGTGTAAGCAGGCGTGCCGGTAAAACCGTAGCCGAAAAGCCGGGCGCCAACTCATTTAACCCGCTGGTAATATACGGGGGTGTAGGGCTTGGTAAAACACATCTTGCCCAGGCAATTGGTAATGAAGTAAAAAAATTACACCCTAACAAGGTGGTTTTATACGTTAGCAGCGAAAAATTTATCAACCAGTTCCAGGATCACAGCCGCAATAACGCCATAAACGATTTTATACATTTTTACCAGTTGATAGATGTATTAATTATAGATGACGTGCAGTTTTTTGCACGTGCCGAAAAAAGCCAGGATGCGTTTTTTGCTATTTTTAACCACCTGCACCAAAGCGGCAAGCAACTGGTACTTACCAGCGATAAGCCGCCCAAAGACCTTGATGGTATGCAGGAGCGTTTGCTGAGCCGTTTTCGCTGGGGGCTGAGTGCCGACCTACAGGTGCCCGACTATGAAACACGTATTGAGATACTTGAACGCAAAATGAAAAATGACGGCCTTGAAATGCCGAAAGAAGTAGTAAAATACGTGGCTTATAATATTAATACCAATGTGCGCGAACTGGAAGGCGCACTAATTTCGCTGCTGGCACAATCATCCTTAAACAAAAGAGAGATAGACCTGGAGCTTGCTAAAAAAGTGCTGCGTAATTTTGTTAAAACAAGCAGCAAGGAAATTACCATAGATACCATACAAAAAATGGTATGCGAATATTTTGATGTACAATATGAAAAGCTGCTGCATAAAACCCGCAAACGCGAAATAGTGCAGGCAAGGCAAATTACCATGTACCTTGCAAAGGCCTTTACTAAAAACAGCCTGAAAACAATTGGCGAACATTTTGGCGGCAGAGACCATACTACCGTTATACACTCCTGCCAGACTGTAAAAGACTTAATGGACACCGACAGCCTGTTTCGTGAAAATGTTATGGAGCTTACCCAAAAGGTGCAACTTGCATCAATGTAAACAATCAATACCCGCAATAAACAACTAGTACCCGCAACAAAATATCGTCCCGGCTATAATGCCGGGATTTTTTTTATAAAAAATGTGTTTTACTATAACTGTAATATTATTTGGGATTTAATCTGCCGCTTTCTATATTTGCAGCCCTTTTAAGGGGAACGGTGAGGTGGATGAGTGGCTGAAATCAGTAGTTTGCTAAACTGCCGTACGGGTAACTCTGTACCGAGGGTTCGAATCCCTCCCTCACCGCAAACAGGTTTGCAGAAAAGTTTTGAGAACGCTCTAATCATTGATTATGATCGTTTTTTATTTAAACAACTTTCAAATTTGTTTAAATAAAAATTATTGACATTATAAATAAATTGCTGCTGCCAACGACATTAATGTTTTATATATAATGCTGTTGGCTTTTTGCCACAGTTTTAGCAATTGCTGGTTTATTTAACCGGCACAACCAGCAGCGGTTTTACTGAATGCCTGATAACTTTTTCGGCCACGCTGCCTGTTAACAAATGAGACAGGCCAGTTCTGCCATGGGTGCCTATTACAATTAAATCGGCCTGCCATTCGCCGGCAATTTTCAAGATGGTTTCATGCGGTTTGCCTTCATCTACAAAAGCCCATATTTTGTGCCCTCCAAATACTTTTTCAATAATTATTTCCTGTGCTTTTTTCAAATCATTTTTAGTTATTGCCGCCAGTTCACCCGGCGTTATACCATCACCGGCGGGTAACGATGTATCAACTACACTTACCAATGCACTTTCTGCACCTAATTGTTTTGCCAAAGCAAAACCGGCAACAGCAACTCTTTCTGATACAGGGCTGTCATCAACTGCAATCAATATTTTATTATATGCCATATTATTGTTTTTAATAGCTTAACGAAGCGTTTTTTAGTATTCTGAACTTTACATAATCATTTATAAGCAAGCCAAAAATGGCAGTGCCTGCCAACACGAACAATGTTTGCTGCAAGGGTATCGCCTTAAAGCCCAGCCAGCCGAACGATGCAAAGGCAGCACCGCAGGCAATATCCAGCAAAATAAGCAGCAGCAGTACCGGCGAGGGACCAGGCCGGCTCCAGAAATGTTTTTTAGACCTGACAACAAAAAGAGAAAACAAGGCCGAAAAAAGCAATATTTCAAAACAGAAAGTATTTAACGATGAAATATTTGTGCCCAACTGAAAATAATAAATGCCTGCATATAATAACAGGAACGATTCAATCGTCATTAAAATGCCGATGATAAGGGCTGTTTTTGCCAGTTGATTAATGTTCCATACCGCTGGTTTTACAGGCCCGTTTACATGGTCTGCCGCAAGGGATATTTTAACAAAATCCGTCATGAAGATCATCACCAGCATTGCCGAGGCAGTAATAACAAATTTGCCAAGTATAAGGTAGGCAAAAATTACAAAGCTGCTTTTTGATACCGTTCTTGCCATCTTATTAAGCACCCATATATTAATGCGCTCAAACATCATCCTCCCCACCAGTACCGGGGCCTTTATACCTGCCAGGCCTTCGGCAGTAAGAACGATACTGGCGGCACCCTTAGCAACATCGCTTGCATTGCTTACAGCAATACCAACTTCTGCCTGTTTTAATGCCGGCGCATCATTTACGCCGTCGCCGGTCATTCCAACAATATGCCCTCTTGCCTGTAACGCCTTTACTATAGTGTATTTATCCTGCGGGTAAACTTCCGCAAATCCATCTGCTGTTTCCGGCGAACCACTGTTTACCGCATCTGCCCCGGGTGCTGCATTCAATTCAGATGCTTTTAAAATACGGGGGCCCAGGTGTAAGGCAGATGCTATTTCTTTTGCAATTGGCAAGGCATCGCCGGTAAGCATTTTAATGCTGATGCCCATCGCCTCCAGTTCCCCAGTTAGGAGTTCCGAGCCCGGCCTTGGCGGGTCGTGTAATGCTGCTATACCTGCAAAGTTTGCAATGCCATCTTTTATTACCCCTACCGCGATGGAACGATAACCACGCAATGCCATGGCGGTTACCTGGTTTTCCCAGCCGGTTGCGCTTTGCTCATTTAAATGACAAGCGTGGGCAATAGCGCTAAAAGAACCTTTCATCACTGTAAATGCATCGCTGCCAGCTTTAATTGAAGCTGTGGTTTTACGGGTTTGCGGATCAAACGGGGTAAAGGTTTCCTGCCTGTAATTATTATTTAATAACCCTTTTTGCCTGGCAGCATTAATAAAAGCAATATCAATTGCATCATTATTAGCCTCCTGCGAGGCGAGCGCACCATACTGTAAAACATTTTCTCCTGTAAACCCGGCAGCAGGCAACAGTTCGGCAACTGACAATTTATTTAGTGTAAGCGTACCTGTTTTATCTATGCACAACACATCCATCCCTGCCGCGTCTTCCGGGGCCGTAAGGCGTGTTACCAGTACGCCCCTGCGCACCAGTTCTTTTGAACCGACCGCCATGCTTACTGTAAACATTGCAGTTAAAGCAACCGGGATAGCGCCGAGCAATATTACCAGCATCAAGGGCAACATTTCCAGTATATTGCCGCCCCGCAAAAACAGCACAACGGTTGCCAAAACCAATAATATAACAACAAATAGCAAAAGCTTTTTTACCACCGCCGATACAACATCATTTATGTGCGATTTAGGTCTGGCGGTTTTTACAAGCTGTACTGTTTTTCCAAAATATGTCCTGTTGCCGGTTAGTGTTACAATAGCTGTCGCTTCGCCTCCTGTTACAACAGAACCTGAATACACATCGTCGCCATCGAGTTTTTCCAACTCGGCAGATTCCCCCGTTAAAGCGGATTGGTTAACGGTTATCTTGCCTGTTATTATTTTAATGTCTGCCGGAACAAAATCGCCTAACCTGATACGAATAATATCACCCGGTACAAGATTACGGGCGGGAGCGACTGACCAACTGCTGTCTCGCAATAGCTTTACCATAACCTGCAGCCGGCTTTTTAAAGCATCTACGGCTTTTGCTGCATTGTGTTCCTGCATAAAGCCTATAACAGCATTAAAGACAAGCAGGCCGGAGACGATATACACGTCTGAATAACGGTGCAGGAAAAAAGATAACAGGATAATAAACTCAAGCATCCAGGCAGATAAGCCCCAGAATTTGGTCATGAACATGCGCACAAGATTCACTTTTTCACCCGGCACTTCATTATATCCCGCCCCGCGCAATATGGCCCCGGCAGCAGCAGTGCTGAGGCCCGCAGAAACATCTGTTTCCGGCATATTCTTTTTGTTATTTGTGTCAGCCATTAAATAAGAACCAGCAAAGTTATAGATGCGGGCAAATGGCGGCACTAACCAGCGTCATGTTGTACCATAAACCCGGCGGGCAGTATAAATACAACCTGCTTGATAATGCACATCTGGCTTAATTGCAGGCCTAAAGTTCTTTTATTATTATAAAATTTTGTATAAAAAACCTATATATCACAATAATACCAACAGCACGGTGGGGTAATATTGAAGGACTGTTATTGGGCGGGATAATAACCTTTGCCTTTACACAACCGTGGCCGGCTTGCCCGCAAGGCTGCCGGGTAATGGTAAATTAATTATCTTGCATTAATAAAAGGCTGCTTACCGGCAGCTTTTTTATTTGTTTTAGGATAAATACCTAACCATGCAAAAAGAAATATCGTTAAAGCTGTTACCCCCGGAATCCTCCTCAGCAGAGGTGATAAAAAAATATATAGCACTGGTAACAGGGCAAAACGTTTCTGCCATAACCGGCTTTTATCTTCTAAAAAAATCAATTGATGCACGCAGCCGCCAGCCATGGATAAACGTGACTGTAAAAGCTTTTATTAATGAACCTTTTATTGAACGGCAGGTTGCGCATATTGCCTTAAAAGATGTTACCAGGGCCCAACACAGCATAATAATAATTGGCGCCGGCCCCGCCGGTTTATTTGCTGCCTTAACCTGTATTGAACTGGGTATAAAGCCTGTAATTGTTGAACGGGGTAAAGACGTGCGTGCCCGCAGGCGCGACCTTGCTATATTAAATAAAGAAGGCATAATAAACGAAGAGAGCAATTATTGTTTTGGCGAAGGCGGCGCAGGCACATACAGCGATGGCAAACTTTACACACGCAGCAACAAACGCGGAAGCATAGACCGAATACTGAACATTTTTGTACAATTTGGGGCCGACGAAAAAATTTTATACGAAGCGCACCCGCATATAGGCACTAATAAATTACCGCATATTATTACTGCCATGCGTGAGAAAATTATTGCATGCGGCGGCGAAGTTTTGTTTGAACATAAACTTACTGACCTTGTACTTGAAGATGGTGCTATAAAGCAGGTAATACTTAATAATGAAATACCACTGCCGGCAGAAGCTGTTATTTTAGCCACGGGCCACTCCGCACGCGATATATTTGAGTTACTGCACAGCAAAAAAATAACCATTGAAGCAAAGCCGTTTGCGCTTGGCGTAAGGGTTGAGCACCCGCAGGCGTTAATTGACAGTGTACAGTACCACTGCCCTGTTGATGATGCTAACGGTATAGTGAGGGATGATCACCTGCCTCCAGCCTCTTATAGTCTTGTAGAGCAGGTAAATGGGCGTGGCGTATTTAGCTTTTGCATGTGCCCGGGCGGCATTATAGCGCCTGCTGCTACCCACCAGGGCAGGCTTGTAGTTAACGGCTGGAGCCCCAGTAAAAGAAACAACCCTTTTGCAAACAGCGGCATGGTGGTAACCGTGGGGCAGAACGATTTAGGAGGAATAAAGAATTTCCCTCTATCGCCTGAACAGTTGCAATCACCGCTGGCATTACTGCATTTTCA
>DASZUX010000442.1:0-3762 GCA_035547455.1 Chitinophagaceae bacterium | reverse complement strand
GCATGAACAGGAGGCATTTTCTTCAGCTTACAGGTACTGCAACAGCAGCATTATTTTTCAAAAACCTCAGTTTTGCGCAACGCGGCGGGTATGTGATGAACCTGCCCGGCGAAGCGTGGGTACTTAGTAATGGAACACTATACAAACTGCAGCAATCTGCTGAAGGCACATTTACATATAAAGATATTACGGTAGCCTTGCAGCATAATAATAGTGCACTAAAGGTTACAGCAGCGTCTCCCACCCTGCCGCTGGAAAAAATTGTACTCTCATGGCAGCATAATGTTCCGCAAAACGCGCTTTGCCTTGTTGACCATTGGGAACGCACCTACGGTGATGTTGGCTGGTTGCAGCCGGGCGGGTATAAAATGCCTTGGTATTTTGTTTTGTACGGCAACAGCACGGCTAACTGCTTTGGCGTAAAAACGGGTGCAGGTACTATTTGCAACTGGCGTTTTGATAAAGGAGCATTGCTGCTTGAAATGGATGCCCGTTGCGGCGGTACAGGCGTAAAGCTTGGCACCAGGCAACTGCATGCTGCAGACATTGTAATTACGCAAACGGCTGCTCCTGAAAACGCTTTTGCCACCACACAGCGTTTCTGCGGGATGATGTGTGATAAACCACGTTTGCCCCGGCAACCGGTATATGGCATTAATGACTGGTACTTTGCCTACGGCAATAACAGTTACGACCTGATTGTGGAGCATACAAAACTTATGGCCGGCCTGGTGACAAACCATAATAACAAGCCATTTTCCGTGGTGGATGCAGGCTGGGCGCAGTATTCGCCTTATTTCCCCGGCGACGGTGGCTGGAACGAAGACTTTTCAAAACCGAATGATAAGTTTAAAGACATGCACAAAATGGCGGATGCCATTAAGCAGCTTGGCATGCGGCCGGGCTTATGGACAAGGCCTTTATGCGGCCGGCATGATGAAAAACCTTCGTTGTGTTTGCCGCAAATCCCCGGCAGGGATAATCCCAAAGCGCCCGTACTTGACCCTTCTATTGACGAAAACCTGGCAAGGGTGCATTATAACATAGCCACCTATAAACAATGGGGGTTCCATTTGGTAAAGCATGACTACTCAACGTACGATATGCTGGGCAAATGGGGCATGCAGATGAAAGATGACATTACCACACCGGGCTGGAGTTTTAATGACACCTCAAAAACAACGGCAGAAATTACGCTGAAGCTGTACAACACTATCCGCGAAGCTGCGGAAGACATGTACGTTATCGGCTGCAATACTTTCGGGCATCTTTCCGCCGGCATTTTTGAGATGAACCGTATTGGCGACGATACCAGCGGTAAGGAATGGGCACGCACTAAAAAGATGGGTGTAAACACCATGGGTTTCAGGATAGCGCAGCACAACAAATTTTTTGCGGTGGACGGTGATTGCGTTGGTCTTACCAATGATGTGCCCTGGGCTAAAAACAAACAGTGGATGCAGTTGCTGGCAGAAAGCAGCGCACCGCTGTTTATTTCTGCACAGCCGGCTGCTTTGGGTACTGAACAAAAAGCATTCATCAAACAAAGCTTTGCAAGCGCTGCAAAGCCACAGCCTGTTGGCGAGCCTCTGGACTGGTTAACTACACAGTGGCCTGCAAAATGGAAGCTGAACGGCCGCGAAGTAAATTTCGACTGGAGTTAGTAATACAGAGGCAAGGTTGCTAAATTTCACATTTAGCAGCCTTGCCTTTATCATTGCAGTGCGGTTTAATTATGCACTATTATTTTATCCCTGTACACATTGTCTTTGGTGCGTATCTCCACAAAATACAACCCGCTTGATAAGTTGTACACCGGCAGGCGCATGCTGCCCTGCGAGGCGCCAAATTGTATGCTCACCACGGGCCTGCCCATTACAGTATAAATATTTACCTGCCTTATTGCCTCGTTGCCCTGTACAATATTTAAAAAGCTGTTGGCCGGGTTGGGGTATAATTTAGGTGGCAGAACATTGTTAAACTTAACGGCTACAATAGGTGAAAAGCTTGTTTTGCCTGCGTTATCAAATATACGCAGCCGGTAATAATTCATGCCTTTACGTGGCTGCACATCGCTTACATTATATATTTCAGTGTAATCACCGTCATTTTGCGCGTACACAGTATCAATCACCTTGTAATACATGTTATCGCTGGTTCTTTCTACAATAAAATATTTAATGTTGCTTTCCAGCGTAGTTACCCAGCGCAGGTCAACCGTATTTTTAAGCGATATATTTCCTGTAAAGCTTATGAGCTTAAGCGGCAGCACCCCGCTTAGCACGTAATTATCTGCATGCCCGGTACAGGCTGCGTCTTCGTTATGGCTTGTAATGCCAAGCCCTGCATATAACGGCTGGCCATTGCCAAAGCCTGCATCAACGGCGTTGCCAAGCTGTGTCCATGCAAGCCCGTCCGGCGATATATATGCTGTAAATACTGAACCGGTAATGTTTACTTTAATCCAGTAAGGCGCTTTTATGGTAGCGCTGCTGTAGGCGGCATTGGCGACGCCGTCGGTTTGCGCGCGGGTAATAAATACAGCCCCGCTGCCGCTGGTAATACCGAGGAACACGCTGCGCGCACCGGGTGCAAGGCTTTCGCGTATCATAATTCCCATTTTATTATTGGGGTCGCTGTTGTCAATATCGGTAATACGTGCTTTTAATTCTCCGTCGCCTACCAGCGTTTTAAAAGCATAGCGTAACTGGTCTGCCGTGCCGCCAATATCAATACCATACCCCTGTAGCTGAAAGGTGCCTGTACCGCTGTTATAACAGGCAGACCCGCTAAACTCAGGATTGCCTACGTCCTCTGTTGACCACCGCGTTGGTAAAGGGTCGCAGTTGGCATCACAGGCAAGGGTGGTAAACGCCTCGGTGGTTGAAAAATCGCTGCTGTCGGCATCACTGCAAATAGCTTTTACCTGGTACTGGTAAGGCGTATTGCATGCAAGGTTATTAATGGCAAGCTGGCTGGCATCTGTAACCACCTGCTGCCAGTTGGCGGCGGTTACTGTTTTATACTGTACAAGATAATGTGCCGCCCCGGTGGTTTTCCAATGCACCACCGCGCTGTTGCCGTACACGTCAGTCGAATACAGGCTGTCAGGTTTCGGGCAGGTAACAGGGGGTTTGCCAAACACCTGCATTTCGTACAATGAGTAGCCGTAAGGCGTACCTCTTTTAATACCGTACATTCTCACGTACCTTGCCTTTCCGCCTATATAAATTTCATTTGTAAAACTGGTGTTCCCGGTAATATGGGCTACGTCGGTCCAGTTGGTAAAATCATTTGAGATTTGTATTTTAAATTCTTCCCCCAATGCCGTTTCCCATTTTAATACCACCTTGCACAGGTCATATTGCTGGTATAGATCTACGGCGATATACTGCGGGTCGCTGAACTGGCTTGACCAACGGGTACTTAATTTGCCGTCAATGGCATAGCCTACGGGGTAAGCGCCTGATTCAACAGAAGACGCGTATGCTGTTTGGTTAAGCGCCAGGTTTTGCGTACCGCAGCCGTCTGATGAAGTGCCTGCCTTCCTTAAACCATATACCACAAGCTGGTTTGAAAAGGTGGCCAGGTACACTTTACCATTGGCAATAGTAGGGCAGTTAAATTTGGCATAATTGCCCGGGTCGTCGTTAACATCGTTGGCTGAATTCCACAATTCCTTTGTTACATCGGTGGCATCAACAGCGCGCAAAATGCCCGGCCTCACACTTTGGTTGGCATCGCCGTTTGCGGCAAAGGTGG
>DASZUX010000441.1:0-1703 GCA_035547455.1 Chitinophagaceae bacterium | reverse complement strand
ATTAATGTGGTTACTTATACCAAGCATCTTGCCATCAAAAGAAATTACATGATCGTTGTTGTTATGCGTGGCGCTGCCGGTATTTAATACAGCAGGGGTTAATGTGTTTAAATCAAATGTATAAATCAGCCCGTCGCTGTTATACAAAAGCTTTTTGCCGCCGGGCATCCAGTTGGGCGCCTGCAATGAGCGGGATGATTGAAAAATAATTTTGCTGTTGCCACTGGCTATGTCAAGTATTTCAAGCTGGCTGCCAAGGTAATCGTGGTATGGTACCAAGGCGGGCCAGGCTGGTGTTATTATACGTACATTATTAAAAACAGCCTGCTCATATACTGCCGGGTTGTGCGCACACACAAACAATCCCACATAAACGTCATTACCTAAATCCAATTCAACCCGTTTTGATGAAAAAAGTTCTCCTTCAGCGGCTACCGACAAAATATAGGCGTTGCCCTTTCTTTCAAGTTGTATTACTGCTACGTCTTTAACGCCTGTATGTATTTCAGCAACAGTATCGCGGGTTTTGCGCCTGAACTGCAGAGAAGTAAGCCCATCCCCATGTACTGCGCCGCTTACGAATGAAGCAGTAGAGTCAAGCGAAGAGCGTACCATCCAGCCTATTTTTCTATGCCCTTCAGCACTCGCACTTATAAACCTAACATTGGCACGCAGTATAAAATCGCCTTTCATTTTTTTGTACAGGAAATGAAACCCATCGTGTGTTGACCATATATTAGCGCCAGAGCCTTGTATGGTATATTGCTGCATTGCAGCATTGTAAACTGAATTGCCGGGCCGGGCGTTACCCACATCTGTTTGGGCGTCAAATATCCCCAGCGGGTATTGCTGTGCATGCAATTTGGCCAGCATTGCAGCCATAATAAACAGAAGAAAAATTTTCTTTTTCATGGCAATATTATTTTAGGGCAGGTTATACCTGCCTATTAAAAATAACTATACTGCCAAAATGTGTTGTGCTAACTTTTTTAATAGCTATATTAAATACCGACCGCTATTCAAACATAAATTAAAACGCATCCCGTGCAAATAACAAGATGCGTTTACTTATTGATTTATGGCTATTGACTTAATATCCCGCCTACCAATCAGGCCGGTCATTTACTCTTTCTTCTAATTCTTTTTTAGTTACCGTAATCTGCCGCCCAAGTGGCTTACCATCTTTATACGTTATCACTTTTATCTCACTGGCGCCGTTGGGAAAACTAACCAACTGCCCGTTATACTTATCACTAAAATTATCGGGGTTGGTTTCATCAAAAGTGTAATAGATATCCGTACCATCCACCTGGCAATCAAGCTTAACCAGCAGCGTATCTTCTTCGTTTCCTGTTTGTGCTTTTTGTTTTTTTGATGTTATTACCGCATCATACATGCTGGGTGCGTATTTTATTTGTACCGCATCAAAACGCTTATTCTGTACCTCTACCCTGCTTACAAAATCGTCCCAGTTGCGGGTTGTCTTAGGGCTCCATAACACTTCTGCAATGGCAAGCGCGCGCGGCCATGTCATATATTCCGCATGCCTGAAGTTAGGCACACTTTCGCTCCACAGGTTGGCTTGCCCCCCAAGGATAAGTGAAGCGTCCACGCTGTCAGGCACAGGCTCAAATTCATAGCTCGTCCTTAACAGCAGTTTGCCATACGTAGCAGGCTCAATAGTTGGGTCGCCCTGGTAAAGG
>DASZUX010000440.1:0-6352 GCA_035547455.1 Chitinophagaceae bacterium | reverse complement strand
GCTTTACCAGTTTTAGTTTCATTTGAGCAAAACATACTAAAAAAGCCAGCAGCATTCCGCTGCCGCTGCCAAGGCCGGCCAATAAAAAGCCTTCTGCCAAAAAAATGCTCATAACGCGGTTATTGCCGGCGCCCATAGCTTTAAGTACCGCTATATCTTTTTGTTTTTCAAGCACCAGCATGGTTAAAGCGCCAATCATGTTAAATGCCGCCACTACCAGTATAAGGGAAAGTATAGCAAATATGAACCACTTTTCCATTTGCATGGTACTAAACAGGCTTTGGTTTTCCTCCAGTCTTGTTTGCACTAAAAATTTATTACCGAGCAATTTTTGTAACGCGGCTTTTACCTGGGCGCCGGCTTCAGGGTTTGTGAGCGAAAATTCAACCGCAGAATACTGGTCAGGCTCAAGGTCCAGCATATATTGCACAAAAGCAAGATTTGTAAAACTATACTTATCATCAAAATCTTGCTGTACCATGTATGTGCCTGTAGCATTTACCTGGTAACTATGCAATGCATCCAGGTTATTAAAGTTTACGGCCTTACGGTTAGGCAGGTAAATTACAAGATTTACGGGGGGCTCTGCCACGGGATTAGCTCCTGCTGCGTTTTCAATGCCCACCCCCGATACTAATCCCGGCGCTTCCTGCGTACCCAGGTTATATTTACCCCTCACTATATGGTTGGCCACCTTGCTAACCTTTGTATAATTTTCATCAACCCCTTTTAAATGTATTACGGCGTGGTACTCGCCATTTACCAGTACTGCACTTTCCTCGGTAACAAAGCTTAACGTACCCACCCCAGGTACTGAAGATATTTTTTTTGCCTCGCCCGGTGTAATAGTAAAAAACTTGCCGGTTGCCGGCATAATTTTCATATCTGAATAAAAATCGCTGTACAACCCCCGCACAAGGTCTTCAAACCCGTTAAAAACACTTAGTACAATTATAAGCGCCGCAGTAGCCACGGTAATAGCCAGCACACTTATCCATGCTATTATGTTAATAGCATTGGTAGATTTTTTGGATTTAAAGTAGCGCCAGGCAAACAGCAGGTTCATGGGCGGCACCCTCCTTTTCGCAAATCGCTAACAGCGGGCCATTTGCCTGTTGTAATTAAAGCTATGCTTATGGTCATTATTTTAATAATGATAGTATTTAAGGCTGTTCTGCCGTCATTATTTATTCGTCACCAGGTTTTGGCAAGTCTTTTCTCTCCTGCTCTATCTGTTTAAACAGCTCTTCCATTTTAAATACATGGTCAAGGGTTTCATCCAGGAAAAACTGCAACACAGGTATTCTCCGTAGCTGGTGTTTTACCCTTTCGGCAAGTTCCCTTTTTATCTCCCATGCTTTATTCTCAATAATTTTCATGGCAGCTTTCTCATTTTCTATCTTAAACAGGCTAAGATATATTCTCGCTTCCAGCAAATCAGGGGTAACTTTTACTGCTGAAATTGAAACCATACCCCCGTCAATCATATTTAATTCCAGCCGCCTGAAAATGTCGTTTAATTCTTCCTGTATAACTCCCGCCACCTGGCGTTGACGCTTTCCCTCCTGCATAATCTAACATTTAATTGGATGTAAAATTAGTTACTTTGCACGTTTAAACCGGATATATCTCGATTACATGAAGCGATTTTCACGAATCCTTTTCTACTTAAAAAGCCAAAAAAGGAATATTGCCATATACGTTTTTTACATTGTACTTTCCATAATATTCGGCACAGTTTCATTTGCTATTGTACCCCAGTTTTTGCAGCTTATTTTCGGCATTGACAAACCCCTGACTGTTGAGCCTGCCTGGCAGTTTAGTTCAGCGTCTTTGCTGTTGCACATGAAATATTACCTCAGTTTTCTTACAACACAGCACAGTAAAGTATTTGCATTGGGCGTTATTTGCAGCCTTGTGGTTATAACTATTTTTTTGAAAAACCTGTTCGTGTACCTGTCTTACAGAACACTCTCGCCCATGCGCAACTATGTAATGACAAAGCTGCGTGCCGACTTATATGCTAAAATACTGGAATTGCCCATCGGCTTTTTTACAGAACAAAAAAAAGGCGACATAATCAGCCGCATGAGCAATGACGCCAATGAAATTGAATGGAGCGTGATGAGCACCCTGGAAGCTATAATAACCCAGCCGCTTACCATTCTTATAACACTTTTTATGCTGGTGTTTCTAAGCCCTACCCTTTCGCTGTTTTTATTGATTTTGCTTCCGGCAATGGGTTTTATTATTGGCCGTGTCAGCAGGTCTCTCAAAAAACAGTCAACTGAATCGCAGCATCAATTGGGTATATTAATGTCAATTTTAGATGAAACTTTGAGCGGGTTGCGCATTATTAAGGCATTTAATGCCGAAAAACTAATTGGATCAAAATTCTACAGCACCAATACTTCGCTTAATAACATACGAAACAAAATGAATTTCAGGCGTGACCTTGCCTCCCCCATGTCTGAATTCCTGGGGGTTATGGGCGTATGTGTTATTCTTTGGTTTGGCGGGCAACTTGTATTAAATAACCACGCCGGCGGGCTTGATGCCGCGGGTTTTATAACCTATATGGTATTGTTTTACCAGATAATAAACCCGGCAAAAGCGCTTTCAAGTGCATTTTACAATGCCCAAAAAGGCAGCGCTGCCGTGGAAAGAATAGAGGAAATAATTAAGGTACCGCTTACTGTAAATGATAGCCCCGATGCCCGGGAGCTTGAGGCATTCAATAACAGCATCGAGTTTAAAAATGTAACATTCGCCTATGATGATAAAGTGATCTTAAAAAACATTAACCTTACTATTCATAAAGGCCAAACTGTTGCCTTTGTAGGAAGCAGCGGCGCCGGCAAAAGCACACTTGCCGACCTGGTTCCGCGCTTTCATGACGTTACCGGAGGAGAATTGCTGATTGACGGCATAAATATTAAAAAATATTCCCTTCATTCCCTCCGCAGCCACATGGGCATTGTAACACAGGAACCCATTTTATTTAATGACACCATTGCCAATAATATAGCGCTTGGACAATTTGATATATCAAGAACCAAAATTGAAGAAGCGGCTAAAATTGCCAACGCCTGGAATTTTATTCAACAAAAAGAAGACGGTTTTGACAGCAATATAGGCGACCGGGGCAGTAAACTGAGCGGTGGTGAAAGGCAGCGCCTTACCATTGCGAGAGCCGTATTGAAAAATCCCCCGATATTGATTTTAGATGAAGCAACATCATCTCTTGACACTGAGAGCGAACGGCTGGTGCAGGATGCCATTAATAAAATGATGCAAAACCGTACAAGCATTGTTATAGCGCACCGCCTTTCCACCATACGCCATGCAGATGAAATAGTAGTGCTGCAGAAAGGTGAAATTGCCGAACGCGGCACCCACGATGAATTGATTGCCAAAGGCGGTATTTATAAAAAGCTTGTAGATATGCAGGAAGTGAAGTGAAGGACGATATACGAGGTTAGATGTAATAAGTAAAAGAAATATTCACCCCATATTTCATATTCATAAATTGTACCGGTCTTTTTTTCAGTTTCGCGCCCTGTAATAGTAGGTGGCATATACTCCGTGCCTTGTGCCTGTTACTTTGTAAACAGTACTTTACCTCACTGTTCTGTTCTTCCACTGGTATTTGCCAAACTTTCCCAGCCAACCAGAAACCACGGTGTACAATATATGAAACGGCTGCATTACCGGGAACCACCAAAGCAGCTTGCGCAGTGAAAAGAATGATGCTACAGGTTTCATAAAGTCAATCTCGCACAGGGTTTTTGCAATAACCAGTAAACACCAGAAAAAGAAGAAAGACGGTTTAAAACAGGCAAACAAAAACACCAGCAGCAGGTAAAGGTTAAACAGGTACACCAGTAACAATACCCAAAATATTCTTTTATCCTGGTAGCTGGTAGCCTTGCTGGCCCAGCGTATACGCTGATTTATAAAACTTTTCCAGTTTGGCATAGGCGCGGTTAAAACAATGGCGTCTTTAGAAAACAGGTAGCCTACCCTTTTAGGGTAATGCTTTAATATTTTATGCATCAGCAGCATATCATCCCCGCTTGCAATATTATCTACCCCCTTAAAGCCATTTACTGCATAAAATGCCTCCTTGCTGTATGCAAGGTTTGCCCCGTTACACATGCTGTGAAAACCTGCTGATACGGATGCAGCAGTAATACCCTGCAGGCTTATAAAATCAAGACTTTGAAATATGGAAATAAAAGACCCGTTGTTAGTAAACATTACCGGCGCTGCAACAAAAACGGGGTTGTTTGTTTGTATATATGCATTATACATAGCCAACCATTGCTGTGGTACAATGCAGTCGGCGTCCGTGGTAATAATCCAGTCATACGCAGCCTGGTTTATACAAAGTTCAATGGCCTTTTTTTTGTAGGAGTTAAGGCGGTTAGTAACGTGCCGGGCCAGTTGCACCAGCTTAATGTTGGTATATTGCTGTTGTAATCTTTGTACAACCTGGGCTGTTGCGTCGGTAGAAAAATCATCTGCTACAATTATTTCGTATAAATCATACGGGTAGTCATTATTAAGAATAGAAAGAATACATTGCTCAATATTCTCCTCTTCATCCCTTGCAGGTATTATTATTGAAAACTTTTTTTGTGCTGCTATATTTGCAGGAGTAAAAACAGCCAGTTTTTTAAACAGCTTTTCATAATAAGCTATCAGTACAGCATAACCGCCGCCCAAAAAAATAACCCCGATAATGTTAAACAGGATAAAAATGTCCCACATACAAAGCAAAGAAAACCAATATTATTGATAGAAAAGTTTGATTATTTCCCCGGCATACTTTGCCTGCATAAGCCGGTGGCCGGCATTAATTACAGTTACCTGTACATTATTTGTATCGTCTTTAAACACGTTGCTGCGTTTGCTCAAAATAATATTATCATATTTCCCGAATAAAAAACGAAGGGCTATATTATTTTGCCTTACCAGTTGTTTTATCTGAAAAATTTTTGGTTTAAACCGCCGCATGGTGGTCCACCGTTCGTAAAGCTTTATTCTTTCCGCTTTGTTATCCAGGTAATAATGGGCTACTTTAATAATACTGGGGTGTGCCAGTTTATATTTTCCACCAACCTTTAACAGCCAAAGCAACCAGCCTGCATTATACATAGTGCGTTTAAATACCCGGTTGCCCAGTGCCGTTTGTGTTGAAAAAAAATACCATGGGTTTTTATGTAATCCGTCGGGGGCCACCAGCACTGCACGGGTTACATGTTGCGGCATCTCCTGCAGCAGTTGCAATACCACCCTGCCCCCCATGCTGTACCCTAACAGGGTAATTTTATCCATAGGCCCCTGTAAAATTTCCCGGCTTACAGCAATCATTATATTTACCAGCACGCAAGGCTGCAGTGCAAATCCTTCCTTCCACTGCGTCTGCCCGTGAAAAGGCATATCTATTGCAACCAGCGTATAATCAGTTCCTAACCCTTGTGCCAAACAGGCAAAACCTGTGGCATCCTCCCCATACCCATGAAAACAAAAAAGCAGCTTCTTACCTGTGCCAAACAGGCAGTAATGTATGCTTGAATTTTTATATGATATAAACCTGCTTTGCAAAACTGCCCTTTAAACGCAAAAATTAATTGTTTTTAACTTGTATATATGGTAAAGATATGTCAACTTTGAAATTAGTTGCATAACTAACTATATGCCAAACAACCAATTTAAAAGGGGTGAACTGTACAGCGTAATAAATGGCATGGCCAGCATAGCCGTGGCACGGCGCCTGCAAAAAAACTTCAGGCAGGCGGGGCTGGAAATTACCATTGAACAATGGAGTGTACTATACCACCTTTGGAAGGAGGATTGTTTAAGCCAGCAGGAATTGTGCAACCGCACCTTCAGGGACAAACCAAGTATTACCCGGCTTATTGATAACCTTGAAAAACAAAGGCTGGTTAAACGTGTTTCATCAAAAAGCGATCGGAGGATAAACCTTGTTTGTCTTACTGACGAAGCCCGCAACCTTCAGCAGCTTACGCTTGACCTTGCCAACCAAACCATGAACGAGGCCCTGGTTGGCATAGCAAGAGAGGAGATTGAAATAGTGAAAAAAGTGTTGCAGCAGGTGTATGATAACTTAACGATTGTTCCGCAGGCGGTACAATAATAAAAGGTTTTAAAATCATCCAATCATAAAAATTCACCCTAAAGGGTAAGGAGGGTTTATGTCTGCCATAACACAAAACAAAGCGCTGCAAGGCGGCGAATGGCTAATAAAAGAAAGCAACCCGTTTGACACTTTTATTCCAGAGGATTTTGACGAAGAACAAAAGATGGTAATGGATATGTGTGCCCA
>DASZUX010000439.1:0-4514 GCA_035547455.1 Chitinophagaceae bacterium | reverse complement strand
GGAAGTGAAGGATGGCCAAATATGGCAAAAGGGTGGTCGGTACCGCGGCCTTCGCTTAAATTGGTACCTTCAAAAAAACAGGTGGAAGGGTACCAGTATATGCAGCTCATATCAGGCAGGTTAGGCGAAGGTTTTACAGGCAACACATACCTGCTGCTATGGGTATAGTTTTTACAGCGGATTACATACAGCCTGAAATTTGAGTCTTCGTTTTCAAAACCCAGCAGTTCGCCCAGGGATATGCGTTTGTCTTGTTTCCGTACCAGCCTCTGCGGAAGCCACTGCTCACCTAAAAGCATTTCGGCGTATTCACCCAGCGTCATGCCATAAACAACCGGCACAGGCTGCATGCCCACAAAGCTTTTAAAATTACTGTCAAGCACCGGGCCATCAACGTAAAACCCGTTAGGGTTGGGCCGGTCAAGTATAACAAGGGGCTTGTTATTTTCTATGGCACTTTCTAAAAACTCCTGCATAGATGATATGTAGGTATAAAAGCGTGCCCCTACATCCTGTATGTCAAATACCATAACATCTACATCTGCAAGATCTGCTGCTGTGGGTTTTGTTTTTTTACCATACAGGGATATTACCGTAATACCGGTAGCAGAATCCTTATAACTGTCCACTTTTTCGCCTGCATCAGCATCGCCCCTGAAGCCATGTTCAGGCCCGAATATTTTTGTAATAGTAATGCCGAGTTTTTGCAGCGTATCCACCAGGTGAACATCACCTACCATAGAAGTGTTATTAGCAAATACACCTATGCGTTTACCTTTAAGGAAGGGCACGTATTCATTAACCCGGCAGGCCCCCGGAAGCACGGGCCGCGGAAACTGGTAGTTTTTTGTTGCTGCTTGTGTATTGTCCTGCGCAATAGCAGGCAACGAAGGGAAGAAGACAAAACATACAGCAAATAAACGAACAAGCAGTTTTTTCATGCAGCGTACTTAACAGGGCTGAAAGTTAATTAAAAATACTTGGGTGCGCAACCGGATTGAGTTACCTTGCCGCCATATTAGGACAGGCCGCCGAAAATAAAGCAGTTAAAGTAGTTGCAGTAAAGCAATGCAGTGTTTTTATAGCCTGTTACCATTATAAAAAAAAAAATATATGCGAGAAGTAAGAAACGGAGACACAATTAAAGTGCATTACCGCGGTACACTTGACGACGGCACTGTATTTGACAGCAGTGAAGGCCGCGACCCACTACAGTTTGAAGTGGGCAGCGGGCAGGTAATACCCGGTTTTGATGATGGTGTTTTGGGGATGATAGTTGGCCAGAAAAAAACAATTACCATACCAGTTGATGAAGCATACGGCCCTGTGCAGGAAGAAATGTTTATGGAGTTTCCGCTGGAACGTTTTCCTAAAGATATGGCACCCGAGGTAGGCATGACATTAAACATGAGCAATGGCAGCGGGCAGGTAATACCTGTAGTAATAGCCGAAGTGCTTGAAGATGCCGTGGTGCTGGATGCAAACCATCCCCTTGCCGGTGAAGTGTTGACCTTTGACCTTGAACTGGTAGATATAACCGGTGGTAAACCGCTTATTATAATGCCTTAATAGTTTCCCCACCCCTTCACAGGTAGGGGTGGGGAAAACTCAATATCTTATACAGGCAGCTTAGTACTATATGCCTGTTACACCAATATAACAGCCAATATTATTTGCCATTACTTTTTCCGCAGCCACCAGCCCAGCCATATACCCGTTAATGCCCACTGTGCGCCATAATCAATAATATAACCCAGCTGCCCGGGTGTTTGGTACCATATATGGTATGTATAGTTTGAGTTAAGGTACACAATTACAGAGGCTAAAATGCTTGTGATAAATATCGTTCCGAACGAGGGCGAATTCATTTTGCCAATTATCCAGCACAGCAGCAATACTATTACAATGTTTACTAAAAATACCCGCACCATATTCATCGTCATAGTATTTTTATAAGCATTATGATATGAAAGGCTTGCCCACGGCTGGCCTTCTTTTGTTTTCATATAATCCTCCTGTTGCTGCATGGTAGAACCCGGAGGCGCTGCAGGCATAAGGTATTGCCCTGTTTTAAGGCTTTGGGTGCTTAAAAATGCCATTATGCTATCCTGTTTAGGGGTATATTCCTGGCTTTTATGGTGAAGATTTAGTACAACCCATGCAAGGGTTTGCACAATAAATATAATTACGCCGCCAACAAGTGCGCCGATAATCGCTTTTTTCATACAGCTTCGTTTTAGTATAACGTAAGGTAAAAACATTTGGTAAATTGCCGCCTTAATTTTTCATTATATGCTTACCGGTTACAATTACACCGTTGCGGAACGTTTTATGCGGTATGTACAGGTTGATACGCAAAGCGATCCCAACTCAAATACCTTTCCTTCAACAGCTAAACAAAAGAATTTAGGCCTTATACTGCGTGATGAGTTAAAAGCAATGGGTGTTGGCAATACGCACATGGATGAATACGGCTATGTATATGCAACTATACCCGCCAATACTGCCAGGGAGGTGCCTGTAGTGTGTTTCTGCAGCCATGTAGATACAGCGCCGGATTGCAGCGGCACAAGCGTTAAACCCATTTTACATAAAAATTATGACGGAAACGATATTGTACTGCCCGACGACACTACCCAGGTAATAAGTGTAAAAGATTATGCCTACCTGGCAAAAAAGAAAGGGGATGATTTAATTACGGCCAGCGGGCTAACACTACTGGGCGCTGACGACAAAGCCGGGGTAGCGATTATAATGGACATGGCGCATTACCTGGTGCAACACCCGGAAATAGAACACGGGGCAATTAAGATTTTATTTACGCCGGATGAAGAAGTAGGACGCGGTACCGCGAAAGTAAACCTTGAAAAGCTTGGCGCTGATTATGCCTATACATTGGATGGCGGGCCGCTGGGGTCTTACGAAGATGAGACTTTTAGTGCTGATGGTGTTCGTATAACTATTACGGGCGTCGCTTTTCACCCCGGGTATGGAAAGGGCAGACTGGTAAATGCCCTTAAAATAGCCGGTGAGATTTTAGCGGCTTTACCTAAAGCAGGATGGAGCCCGGAGACAACCGATGGGAGAGAGGGCTTTGTGCACCCGGTACAAATAAGCGGCAGCGCCGAGCAGGCGGTGATTGATTTTATTGTTCGTGATTTTGTAACCGCCAGCCTGTTAAAACATGAAGAAAGGCTGAACGCAATAGCCGGTGAAATAATGTTACAGTATCCGCAGGCAGATATAAAGTTTGATGTACAGGAGCAATACCGCAACATGAAAGAAGTAATTGACCTGCACCCCAATATGGGCATATATGCAAAAGAAGCATATAAACGTAGCGGTCTTACCCTGGAAAAAGATCCTATACGTGGCGGCACGGATGGAAGCAGGCTTAGCTTTATGGGGTTACCAACCCCCAACATATTTACCGGTATGTATGCCATACACAGCCGGCATGAATTTGTAAGTGTGCAGGATATGCAAAAGGCCGTTGAGGTGTTGGTAAACCTGGTGCAGGTGTATTGTGAATACAGTTAAAACTACCGGCACGATAGGGCTAAGTTGCTTAAAAATATAACGAGCAAAAAGGCGCAAATTACTACTATTATAAAACCGGTAACGCTCATGGCTTTTGCAAACCGCGCCCGCCGCAGATTTTTAGCTGTAAGCAGGCCGGGATGCTCTTTTTCAAGCTTCAGCGCCCGGGCGGAAAGTATAAAAGAGGGAATAAAAAAATAGAACAGGACAATGCCCGTAAGTGCGAAGGCATAACCAAGCTGTGCATTGTGGTTAGCTATTTCCGCAAGCGCTTTGTCATCAATTTTCCCGTGTTGAATTTTCCTTAAATTTCTGTACAGCCGAAGCTTTTCTTTAAGGCTTAAACTATGTATATAGTTTAGTAACATGCTTTGCTGCAGGGTTGATATGCTGTCGTTTTGGTGTGCGGAAGTTGTGTTTTTTAAAACAGGCGTAAAGCTGGCGCGCCCAAAAAGCCCCATACATAAAAATGCTGTTAAAAGCGGCAATAGCTTTTGCATACCATCAGGACTTTTTTAACAACCAAAGCGTTGCGCGGCTTTAAGTTTAACAGCAAAAGTATTTTGCTGCAAAAGCCAACCAAGCCTGCAGCAGGAGGCTGTTAGTTAAAATGTCCGGTTAAGTTCCTTCAATAATTGGTACATTGGTTCAAAATTTCAACTATGGACCTTCAATCATTGCTGCCATATTGGTGGGTTTTATTGTTAGTGATTATTGTTTTTAGCGGGTTTGTTACAGTAAACCAGGGCTATATAACCGTTTTAACAGCGTTTGGTAAATACCAGCGTATTTTACGGCCTGGCCTTAATTTTAAAGTGCCGCTGTATGAAAATGTGTACCGTCGCATCAGCATTCAAAACCGGTCGGAAGAATTGTCATTCCAGGCGGTAACGCTTGACCAGGCCAACGTGTACTTTAAAGCCATGCTGTTGTACGCGGTTCAAAATGCTGAAGAGGATACCATTAAAAAAGTG
>DASZUX010000438.1:0-10496 GCA_035547455.1 Chitinophagaceae bacterium | reverse complement strand
ACCTGCCGGCAAAAAGCCTTATGTTATTTTAGTGGTGGGGGTTAATGGGGTAGGTAAAACTACTACTATTGGTAAACTGGCGCATAACTACAAAAAAGCGGGTAAAAGCGTTATGCTGGCAGCTGGTGACACGTTTCGTGCAGCAGCGGTTGACCAGTTAACGATATGGAGCGAGAGGGTAGGGGTACCCATTATTAAGCAGGCCCAGGGCAGCGACCCTGCCGCCGTGGTATTTGATGCTGTACAAAGCGCTGTTGCCAAACAGGCTGACGTTTTGATTATTGATACGGCAGGCCGCCTGCACAACAAAATACATTTGATGGATGAGCTGAGCAAAATACGTCGTGTTATACAAAAGGTTATACCTGCGGCCCCGCACGAGGTGCTGCTTATACTGGATGGCTCAACCGGGCAAAATGCGCTTGAGCAGGCTAAGCATTTTACTGCCGCTACTGATGTTACCGCAATGGTTATTACCAAGCTTGATGGCACAGCTAAAGGCGGGGTGGTGCTGGCTATTGCCAACCAGTTTAAAATACCCGTAAAGTATATTGGCGTGGGGGAGAAGATTGGCGATCTTATAATATTTGATAAACACGAATTTGTAGATACCCTGTTTAATTTAAAGGAAGGATAGTAAGCAATTACCAGGTATTACAATCAACATTGTGTGGTAGTAATTCCGCACGGCGCTATAAAACTGCGATTATTGTGAAATTAAATCCCCGGGCGCAGTTTTTTTTCTGAAAATTTGCCTTTTATTGTGCCTTTTAGCATTAAAAATTAATGAATTTTCTTTCGGCCTTTTTAATCATGCTACTGACTGTTTTTTTAACGACGTTTGCAATAGGCAAAATTCATCTAAAATATTGCATAAATAACCCTCGCTGCATCAACAGTTTAAATAAAAATTACAGCGCTGGTTATAGCTGATCTGCCCATTTTTTTACCTGCAATTTTTTTCCTTCACCTTAAAAAAATAACCAAAAAATGCCTGGCTAACAAACATCAGGCACGCAATTAACATTCCTCATGTTGGTGCAATGTTTTCGTGTTGTATTTTTGTGTCATCCAATTCCAAAACAAAAACCAATATCCATGAAACCGAAAACTCTCCTGCTGGGGGTGCTGCTAATATGTGGCGCTACCTGCTATTCTCAAGATTCAGTTTACACATTTAAAAAACAATGGCCTGTTTATGCATGCTTTATGGGCGCGGGTTTAAGCTATGGCACCGCAGAAGCATTGGTATGGCATGTACCGGATCCTAACAGCAAATTCTGGAATCCTTATTTATCTTATAAAACTAACCGTTTAATTGATGGTTACCATGCAGCGCGCGCGGTGGGTATATCTTTTTTTGTGCTGTCTGCAACACTGTCCGTTAACGATCTTAAACATCCCTTCCGTTGGGCCATGCTTAAAAAAATGGCCTTGTGCGGCGTTTCGTATTGGGCAGGCCAGCAATTAACCTGGCATCTTATTAGAAGCAGTCATTAGTTTCAGCCTTTATTGCAGGCATTTCTTTTTTATCCAATAATCCAATAATAAAATTCAATTTTCTATGAAAAAGTTATTCTTAATGCTGGTGATTGTATCAGCAGGCGCCATAACAAAAGCACAGGGCTTTATTAGCTTTGGTGCAGGCGCAGCTAATCTTAAAGCCTCTGTAATCAGCCTTGGGGTTGGTTACCAGTTAAACCATGTTGTTACTGAATTTGAACTAAAAGCCCCGCCCATTGATACACGTGTGGCAAATCCCGCCGCACTGTCTTTTAAAACCGGTTACGAAATTACACTTACGGGCCGCTGGGCATTTATACCGCAGGTTGAAGCCAGCTACATGCAGTACAGTGCAGACGAAAGCAAAGGCGCCAACTGGAAGAATGGCTGGAAACCCGGTGTGGGTGGCCGTATAAGGTGGGGCAACCTTTTTATACAGGGCGATTACAATGGCACAAACAATTATGTATGCGTAGGTATTTGCGCGCAATTTAAAAGGCAGCAAAGCTGGTAAAATAAGTATTTGGTTGTATTTGGTTGGGTATTGTACAGCAGGCGTGATGTTGATTGCTGAGGTACCCGGACAGCCTGCTTAACTACCCCGCCACCCCGAAAATATATTCGGAGAGGTGGGGTAGTTGGTTTTTATTGCTTTTTATACAAATACGCTTTATACATTCCGGGGCGGTAGGGTAGTGCTGGGCCAAGCATGACAGCCCATGACAGCCGTGCCATACAGCCTGGGTAGCTTTATACTGTAACTAAAGCTTGTGTTATGAAAAAAAAGTTGCCGGCACTCCTGCTCCTCTGTTTCCCCCTTGCATGTTTTGCACAAACAGCTAAACCGGCGGGCAATCAAAGTAATCTTTTAAGCAATTTTATCAATCCGCCTGCTGCGGCCAAACCACGCGTATGGTGGCATTGGATGAACGGCAACATTACCAAAGATGGTATTGCAAAAGACCTTACCTGGATGCACGAAGCAGGTATCGGCGGCTTCCAGAATTTTGATGCCAGCCTCATGACGCCGCAGATTGTGAAGAAACGTTTAACCTATATGACTCCTGGCTGGATTGACGCTTTTAAATTCGCCACTAAACTTGCCGACAGCCTTCATCTTGAAATGGCTATTGCAGGCTCCCCGGGCTGGAGCGAAAGCGGTGGCCCGTGGGTTAAGCCGGAAGACGGAATGAAAAAGTTTGTGTGGACAGAAGTGAGGGTTAAAGGAGGCAGGTCAAACCTGCACTTACCAAAACAGGCGGGTATTACAGGCCCTTTTCAAAACATTGTAATGCAGGATGGCCTGGATGGAAATGTAGAGGCTGATAAGCTGCCGGTGTTTTATAAGGATGTAGCTGTGGTAGCTTATAAAGTTCCTTCCGCGGATAAGTCATTACACGAGCTTGGCGCTACCGTTACTTCCAGCGGCGGTAGTTTTACGCTGGAACAATTGACCGATGGTGACCTGGGCACCACTTTACTTTTGCCGCGCGATTCTGTAAAAGGATACGCATGGATACAGTTTGCTTTTCCGCAACCGCAAACAATAAAAGCCATTACCATGGTGGGCGGCGGAAACCCCGGCGTGTTTGGCATGGGCGCCGCGGCTGCCGATGCACGCACGCTGGAGGTTAGTGATGATGGCGTTCAGTTTAAAGCTATTTGCCACATACCACCCGGCGCCATCTTGCAACAAACCATAACAATACCTCCCGCCACCGCTAAATATTTCAGGGTAACGGTCAAAAACCCTCCCCCGCAGGGTAACGGCTTTGGTGCACTGGTTGGCATACCCGGCAAACCTGTTACTCCGCCGGGTACGGATATAGCAGAAATTTACCTGCACCCTGCAGCAGTTATTGAGCGTTATGAAGAAAAAGATGCCTTTGCGCCCGTGGGCGATTTGGATAGGAGGATGACTCCCGCTACGGATGACGTGGTTAATACAGGTGATATTATTGACTTAACAGGTAAAATGGATGCAGATGGCAATCTGGACTGGACAGTACCTGCAGGAGAATGGAAAATAGTGCGCTTTGGTTATTCCCTTATGGGTATTGACAATCACCCGGCATCACCAGAAGCAACCGGTCTTGAAGTGGATAAACTTGACCCGGCGGCAGTAAACAGGTATTTTACCAACTATCTAAACCAGTATAAAAATGCCACGGGCGGGCTTATGGGTGCTAAAGGCGGCCTGCAATTTATGGTGACCGATAGTTGGGAAGCAGGTGCACAAAACTGGACAGGCAATTTACCTGCCGAGTTTTTAAAACGCCGTGGTTACAGCATAATACCCTGGCTACCCGTGCTAACAGGTACTGTTGTAAAGAGTGCGGAGGCCAGTGAAAGTTTTTTGTTTGATTTCAGGAAGACACTCAGCGAAATGGTGGCCGAATACCATTATGATGCCCTGACTGGCATATTGGGGCAATATGGACTGAAGCGTTATTCTGAATCGCATGAAAGTGGCAGGGCGCTTATTGCAGACGGCATGGATGTTAAGAGGAAAGCTGCGGTACCAATGTCTGCCATGTGGACACCCAACCCGTTTATGAATGGGAATGACCAGACAGGATACCAGGCAGATATCAGGGAGTCTGCTTCAACAGCACACATTTACGGGCAAAACCTGGTGGCAGCTGAATCGCTTACCGCACTTGGTGTACCGGCAACTGCATGGTCGTACAGCCCCGAAAATTTAAAACCTACCGCTGACCTTGAACTGGCCAGCGGGCTTAACCGGTTTGTTATACACTGCTCAGTTCACCAACCTGTTGACGACAAAATACCTGGCCTTGGGCTTGGGCCGTTCGGCCAATGGTTTAACCGCCATGAAACCTGGGCTGATGAAGCTTATGCCTGGACGGGATACCTTGCACGCAGCAGCTACCTTTTGCAGCAGGGTAAATTTGCCGCAGATATAGTGTATTATTATGGTGAGGACAATAACATCACATCACTGTTCGGCAAAAAACTGCCTGCCATACCTGAAGGCTACAGTTATGATTTTATAAATTCAGATGCGCTTATAAACCTGTTAACCGTGCAGAACGGTATGCTGGTTACGCCTGGCGGTATGCGTTACCGGGTGCTGGTATTAGACAGCAACGCCGGTAAAATGACATTACCTGTGCTGAAAAAAATACAGCAACTGGTAAAAGCCGGCGCTGTTATTACCGGTATAAAGCCGGTTGGCACACCAAGCCTTGCAGACGATGAAGCTTTGTTTAGCAAAATTGTTAACGATGTTTGGAGCTCCTCAAATACAAAAGTATTCACGGGTAAACCTTTAGGAGATGTACTGGCACAACTGAACATAACGCCTGATTTTACATACACAAAACCTGCAACTGGCATCAAACTTTTGTTTGTACACCGCAGGCTGCCCGACGGCGATATTTACTGGGTTAACAGCCGCAACGATGTGGTGCAGGATGTACAGGCCACCTTTAGAGTTGCAGGCAAAAAGCCTGAAATATGGCACCCCGAAACAGCAACAAAAGAGTCCGCATCCTACACCATTGCCAACGGTGTAACCACCGTTAACCTGCACCTGCAGCCGAACGATGCAGTGTTTGTTGTATTTACTGAAAAGGCGGCCAAAGCATCAGTACAACTGCCTGCAACCGTTACAAAAACATTAACCACGCTTAATGCAAACTGGCAGGTTAGTTTCCAGGAAGGCCGCGGTGCACCTGCTACCGCTGTGTTCGATAACCTGGCATCATTCACAGACAATGCAGATGCTGGTATAAAGTATTTTTCAGGTACAGCTATTTATAGCAAAACAATCAACGCCGCTTCAGGCTGGTTTAATCAAAAACAAAGTATTTGGCTGGATTTAGGTGATGTAAAAAATATTGCAGAGGTGCTGGTAAATGGAAAGTCAGCAGGCATTGTGTGGAAAAAACCCTTCAGGGTAAATCTTACAGGCTTATTAAAGCCGGGCGATAACACAATACAGGTTAAGGTTACCAACCTTTGGGTAAACCGGCTTATTGGCGATGCGCAGCCGGGCGTAACAAACAAAATAACTTACACCACCATGCCTTTTTACCAGGCAAATTCAAAGCTGTTACCATCCGGTTTGCTGGGGCCGGTAGTAGTTGAAGCAGAGGGAAGATAGTTATATTTAGATTATACACCCGGAAGAATTGTTTGCCCATGTCATTCAATTAACCCGGTCGCAAAAGGTAAACCAGCAAGTACTTTTTTGCTACCCCGTTTTCGCCGGGAAACGTTTTTGTTTACTGGCGATGTGGAAAGCTAAACAACGGGAACATTGTAAAGTATTTGCACTACTTTATATCCTGCGCATGGTCGGCGGGTACGTCCTGCCCGCTCCATATTTTTACGCTTGTCCATGGTAAAGGCGGCGCATTCCAGAACTCGTCCGTTCCGGGCAGGCCAAGTGGCAAAAAAATCTCGCTGCATATATACAGGCTGCCGGTGGTAATATAAAAATCAGCAAGACCCGGTTGGTGGCCGCACAGGCCAATGCTAAGCCAGCCATTGTTAAATGTACCAGGTGGCTGCAATGTTTTTTGCAGCACTGCAGTAAGTGCGCAGCGTACCTGTGCAGGCGGCAGCGATTGCGGCAACTGCTTTGTATAAGCCACATTGGCAAGATGGTGAAACACCCCCGCCCTGTAAACGATGGAGCGGCCTGTAACAGGGTAGCTGCCGTCGGTATTGATCATGCGTTCCTGTAGTTGTGCATAGCGCTCACCAATAACATACACCTTCTTTGCTTCCTCCGTGTACTTGTTTTTCATTTCGCCCTGCACTTTCAAAATAGCATCAAGGTAAGGTTGTATAACAATGCTGTTATAATAGTCAAGATGAAAGTTCATGCCATCGCTGTACATGCCGTCGCCAACATACCAATGTTGTGTAAACTCCCGGATACCGTACTCAATTCGTACCGGGTCGTACGCAATGCCATACTTGCAAAAAAATGTTTCAATCATCCCGGTAAACAATATCCAGTTGCTGTACACGGGTATGGTACTTCTTGTTTGTTGTAAGGCAGTTATTACCTGTTGCTGCGTTGCAGTATCAAGATGCTGCCACAGCCAGGGGCAGCGTATCAGGCCCAGTGCAAAAAAAGATGCATCTACAAGGGGCTGGCCGCCTTGCCACTGCATGTAATCGGGGCTGCCGGGGTTTACAGCGTTGGCTATTGCTTTAAGACACCATTGACGGTATTGGTCGCGCAGTGTAACCTCGTAGCTGCTGCCGCCTTCCAGTTGCAGCCAGGGTGCAATGCCGCTTAAGGTGCGCCCAAATGCTTCAAGGTAAGCAGAGCGTGTACGGCCTTCCTTATCATCAGTATGTTCAGCAAGGTCAACCGGCATATTTTTTTTAAGGGTACCTTCCGCAAGGTTGCATATTACCGGCCGCGCAATTTTATCCATATAACCCAGCCAAAGCCGGCGCGTGGTATCAATATTATCTTGTGCGGTTACTGCAATGGCAATAAATAAAAATGTAATAACGGCAAGGCATTTAATTAAGCGTGGTTGCATGTGGTTAACGTATTTGCTGCCGTGTAAAAGTATTTAAAACTGCAGTGGCGTTAACAACGTCTTTTATCTTAATAAAGTAATATCACCGGTTTTCCTGTACCTGGTGCCATCGGTAAACTGTACATCAAGAGTATAAGTGTAAACCTCCTGCGGTTGCAATACGCCTTTATACCTGCCGTCCCAGGGCTGGTTTTTATCAGTAGTGCTAAACACCACAGCGCCCCAGCGGTTGTAAATCTGCCAGTTTACTTTGTCAATACCAAAGCTGCGTATACGCACATAATCATTTATTCCATCGCCGTTGGGGGTAAATGCATTAGGCACATCTACCAAAGGCGTAACAATGGCTGGTACGGCCTCGCAGGCGGTATCTGAACAACCGGTTGCATTATATGCAACAAGACAGGTATTATAAGTGCCTGTTTTATTATAGGTGTGGCTTACCGTAGTGTCAGAACGGGTAGTATTAAGCGTTGATCCGTCTCCAAAGTTCCAGGTAAATGATACCCCGCCTGTGGAATTATTAAAGAATGTTGAAGGTGTGTTTTCCTGTGCAGGCAGCGGTACAAAACTAAAAGCTGCTGCAGGAAGCCCGTTTACTACAACAGGAAATGAAACACTGTCAGTTTTATTACAACTGCTGTTGTTTACAGCCACCAGCTTAATATTGTAAGTGCCGGGTTGCGTAAAAGTATGCTGCGGGTTTGTTTGCTTTGAAGTGCCGGAACCATCCCCAAAATCCCATGTAAAAGATTCGCCGCCTGTTGAATTATTGGTAAACTGTACAGTATAAGGCACGCAGCCTGCTGCCGGCTGGCTGAACAGTGCAGCTACATTTACTGCAATGTTTAGTTTTATGCTGTCTGCTTCCGGTGCGTTGCAAAAATTTGTATCGGTTAACGTTAGTACAACATTGTATGTTCCGGAGGCATTGTAGTGATGCTTAACCGTATCCGCATCACTGGTAAGTATATTGCCGTCGCCAAAGTCCCAGGTAAAGGAGGTGTTGGTAAATGATTTACCCTGCGCCGGTGCCGATTGATTTATGAAGATGTAATTAAGCGAGTCGCAGGGCATTAATTTTTGCTCTGCAAAACCTACTGTGGCAGGGTCGTTGCGTACGCGTATATTAAGGTAAGATGTATCGGCAATGTTGCAGGTAGATGAATCAACAGCCACCAGCATTATTTTATACGTGCCTACTTTATTGTAAGTATGGGTTACCGATACTGCTTTGGTGGTAGTATCGGTGCTGCCGTCACCAAATTTCCATATATAGGTTTGTGCATTGCCAATAGTATCGGTAAATGTAACTCTTACCGGTACGCAGCCTGCCGTATCGTTGGAAATATTTTTGATGCTTGACCTTACCGCGGAGCGTACCCCTGCCAGATCAAATGCAATTTTTATAGAGGTAAGATTGCAGTAATACGGAATATTGGCGGCCACTGCACCATTGGTGTTATAAACTGCATTAGTGGGCAGCGTATTATCCGGCCCGCAGGTACATACGGCCTGATAAATTACGCCGGATTTGTCAAACCGGCTTGTGCCGCCGTCAACATGTATGCCGTCATAATCATTATAATCACCCATAAAAGCGCCGAACAGTTGGGATGAGGCATTTTTTTCCAGCACAAAAAAGTAAAAGTCTCCTGCATCCTGTCCGCGTGCACTTATAATGCTCGATTTAAGGGGAGAGGGTGTATTGCCATTGGGTTTGTACACAAGCCCCTGCATACCACTGTTATTGTAACCCTGGTCAAGACCGCCGCCCCAGCCCGAAACATACACATTCTCACAAACATCTACCAGGAAGGCCGTGGGAGAGATATTAGGGTACAGGGATTTGGGGCCGAAGTTGGCTGAATATACAATACCCGAAAGATCTGGCTTAAGCTTGGTGATAAACTGTTTGCCAGATGCCTGGTTGTTATTGTTGTTAAAGGGGGAGTTAACAGGTTGTATTAACCCTTCAGTAGTGCCGGTAATAAAAGGATTGCCGTTTTTGCCAAAGTCAAGACCGTAAATTTCATCGGCGGCAGCAGTGCCGAAATAAATTGATTTAACAATTGCAGAACCATCATTCTTCAATACTGAAATAAAACCGTCACAATCACCTCCCAGGTACCTGCCCGAAATAGGCGTGCTGCTTATACCTGATACACCCGGAAAATCGCTGCTTGCGGTAGCGCCGCATGTGTAAATATTATTGGTGCCCGGCTCAAGCCTCAGTACAAACGCGG
Organism: Chitinophagaceae bacterium; assembly: GCA_035547455.1. GTDB lineage: Bacteria > Bacteroidota > Bacteroidia > Chitinophagales > Chitinophagaceae > JABDFW01. The sequence goes on along the minus strand of DASZUX010000438.1, from coordinate 1,216 downwards.
CATCGTCCCCTTTACCGCCAAGGTAGGTACAGAAAACTGGTGGCTTATTTAAGGCTGGCCCGAATTTCATTAATACTGCATCCTGGCCCCCGTGATTTGTTTTTTGTACTGCATTTATGTTGGGAAAATCAAATGATTTTGTGCAGGAAGCAAGGTAGATATTGTTTGAAGCATCTAATATAACTTCACTCCTGGCATCGTCGCCGTAATTGCGCCGGGTTGATATTGATCCCGTTTCAAGGTCTTTCTCTCGTATGTTAACCCCGTCATCGCCCGTGCCACCAATGCGCAATGAGCCTAACAGGGCGTCGCCGCCGGCGCTAAGCCGTGTTAATATAATATCCTGCCCTCCGCCAAGGCCTATTGCCTTTATGCCCTGCGTGGGATAGTCGCCGGAGTTTGTACGGCCTGCAATAATAAGATTGCCGGCACCATCTGCCACTATGCTGTGTGGCTGCTCATTACCTTCCGACCCACCGATATAAGTTGCATATTCTACTGCGCTGCCCGAGGCTGTAAACTTCATTATACCAATATCAAAGCCGTTCAGGTCAATATCAGGCTGCCCGCCTGTACCGTGGCGGCCTTCGCCGGTGCTGTTATTGCCGCCTGCAAATGTTGTTTGATAAGCGCCGTTGGTAACCTGGAAACCTGTGCCGAAAACAATACCCCCCGCATAAAAACTGCCTGCATTATCGTAGGTGGCGGTGTAACCCCAATTATCGTACCTGCTGCCGCTAAACGAACAAAAGATAACGGTGGGGTCAATCACAACAGTTGCGCCGGGCGTAAGGGGTTTGTCAAATTTAAAAGTAAGATGCTTACCGTTAAGATTGTAACGGCAGGCAACGTATTGGTTGCCGCTTTTGGTTACCGCATAAGTGTTAGGCTTAAGTTCTGTAACAGCGCCTGCCGTGGTTGAAATAACAAAGTCGCCATTCTTAATATTCAGTGCAGATGCCCCGTCAATGAGCAGCGATATCTTGCTTATGTCAGCGCCGGCGTTAACAATAATATCGTATTTAAAATTACCGTTACTGGTATAATAATGTATGTCAATGCCGGGATAAATGTTTTTTACAGTAAAGGCTGTGTATATTTTGCACCTGCCCGCCCATTTAGTAGAATCGTTGCCTATAAAATAGTTATTGTACTGCGGCAAGGGCTTTTCAGTAATTATTACAGGGTGTGGGTTTGCATTTTCAAAGCTAACCTC
>DASZUX010000437.1:0-7060 GCA_035547455.1 Chitinophagaceae bacterium | reverse complement strand
CGCCGCAAAAGTGTATAACGAAACCCGCAGCACCTATGCCAGCCAGTACACGGAAAAGATGACGCTGAACACCGACATTATTACGGATGAAGAATATATATGGATGGCAGACCTTGTGTTAAGCCCGCTGGTATATATGGAAACGGGCGGCTATTTTATACCCATTGCTATAACCGCCACCAGTTACGAGTATAAAAAACGCATAAACGACAAACTTACCAACCTGCAAATTGATATTGAATTTGGCGACCATTTTAATACGCAGTACAGGTAGCGGGAGAGGGGGGTGAAGTGAAAGGTGAAGAGCCAAAAGTAAAGCTGGGCGTGGCGTACAGGTAGTTTTGCCTTCCGGCGTATCAGTAGTTCTTACTAAAAAAATATTATTATTCTCCTGGGTATGCCGGCATTTCAATTCTTGCTAGCCCGCTAATTAAATAAGGTTTTGCCATAGATCTTTTCGTGTTATCACCAGGAAAAGTGCCAACCTCAATCTCATCCTTAATCCCCCCAAAAAAAAATTAAAAAAATCTTGCAAAAGTAGCGGACACCCCCCCCTGTTTTTCTATTTAGTCAGTATAAGCTCCACAAAAAAACAACAGCCTGTATGACAGAAATTTTTGTAGAAAACAGCCGCGTGGATGTAACTGCCGACATTAGCGCACTGCTAACCTTTGCACTGGACGATGTTAAAGACTTCAGCAGCCGGCAAACCACTTTTAGTAAAACAATAGTGCTGCCCGGCACCGCCAATAACAACAGGCTGTTTGGCCACGTGTTCCAGTTTGGCAGTGCCAATAATTACAACAGCAGCCTGCCTAACAGCGGCTACAATTTTAATGCTGCCAAAAGCGCATCGGTCATTATTTTTCAAAACAACCTGCAAACCTTCCAGGGCAGTTTACGCCTGCTGACCATACATATTGACAATGGCCGTATTGAGTACGAGGTAGCAATGTTTGGCAACCTGGCGCAGTTAAATGTAGCCCTGGCCCCCAGCAGCACCAACAACCCGGATGGTACCACCACCAACAACAAAGGTTACCTTGAAAACCTTGATTTTAGTGCGCACAACCACAATTACACCGTAAGCAACATTACCGCAAGCTGGGGCAATACGGGCAGCGGGTACTACTACCCTTTAATTGATTACGGCAATTACTCCACCGCCGCCATACAAACTGCTAACCCCGGTTTTACACAAAAGCACGACTGGTGTATCGGCACTTTTCGCCCAGCGCTGTTTGTAAAGGAATACATTGACAAAATGTTTGCTGCCGCCGGGTTTACTTACGACTGTGCCCTGTTTAACAGCGACCGTTTTAAACGCCTTATTATACCGCACAACCAAAAAATACTCAGCAGCAATATTACTACGCTGGTTGATTTTGGGCGGGGTACAACATATACGCCCATCAGTTATACCAATGGCCATTCATCCGCATCACTTCAATGGGATGTAAATAATACCTTAAGAAATTTTACGGCCACTTCCGGCTCCGATGGCCAGTACAGGTTTCAATATGCAGGCGCCGACCCTATCACATTAGACCTGCAGTTTAGAATTGACTTTGGCTGGCGCTTAGCATCCACAGGCAATACAATCACCATTGAGTTATACAAAAACGGCAGTGCCCTTTCAACACGCGTGTACAAAACGGTTACTACTACGGGTGGCATATTAATTACAAGCGGATCCTGGCAGGCTGAGGCATTGGTAAGTTTTGTTACGGGCGATTATTTTGATTTTAACGTTTCAGTTAATAATGCTTCAGACACGCAATACCTGTTTGAATTTATTGGCCCTTACAGCTATATAACAGGCAAAACAAAAACAGCCGTTAACTCTGCGCTTGGTTATGGCGACCCTGTTATTGTTAACGATACCATACCACGAAACATAAAGCAAATTGATTTTTTGGTAAGCATTGTAAAGCTGTTTAACCTGTACGTGTACGAAGACAAGTTTAACCCTAAAAAAATTTTTATACAGCCCTTTGCCGATAACGCCGACCCCGCCGATTATGTACCCGGCTTTTATACACCCGGCAGCAGCAACAGCGTTGACTGGACGTATAAGCTAAACCGGAGCAAGCCCATTACCGTAAAGCCTATGAGCGAGCTTACAGCCAACGTGTATAACTTTAAAATGGCCACCGACAGCGACTATTATAACGACCTGTATCAAAAGCGTTATAACCAAAACTACGGCGACTATATTTTTAACAGCCAGTACGAGTTTAGCACCGGCAGCCAGGACTGCCAGGTTATATTTGCCGGCACACCCCTGGTGGGCTACGGCAGCGACGAGGAAAAAGTGTACAGCACCATATTTAAACGCAGCGGCAGCGATGATAACCCCACCGAAGAGCAAACCGACTGCGTAATACGCATACTGCAAAGCCGCGAAATTACCGGCCTTGCACACGCGTGGAGCATATACAATGCAGATGCATCAGCAGTGCTTAGCGGCGGCCTTACAAGCTATGGCTATGCCGGGCATTTTAACAGCCCCGACGCCCCTGGTAACGACCTTAATTTTGGTGCCCTGCACGAAGTGTTTTTTACCCTTGCCGCCGGTGCCCTTAACGTTACGCAGTTTAACGTGTACTGGAGCGGCTACATGGCCGAAATAACCGATAAAGACGCCAAGCTGGTAACCGCCAGTTTTCGCCTTACCCCGCAGGACATTTACCAGCTTAACTTCAGCAAATACATACTGCTGGATGGCGTACTCTTCAGGCTAAACAAAATAACCGATTATAACGCCAGCGCCCCGGCCGATTGCCAGGCAGAGCTTATACGCGTATTAAATACCACCTACACCTTTAAAAATTAGTTTATGGCAGAGATGAGTTTTCTAATAAATTTTGAACTTGATAATAAAAATGCCCTCAAAGAAATAGATAATTTTAAAAAGGCTTTGGCTGATCAGCAGCAAATACTTGAAAAGACAAAAGAGGTATTTGGAGAGTTTAGCAGTGAATATATATTGCAAAGCGGCAAGGTTGATGAAGCTACCAAAAACCTTAACGACGGCATAAAAAATGCTGCAAAAAATATTAATGATCTTAAAGTTAGCGGCACCGAAGTATGGGAAGGCTTCAATAAAGCATTTGCAGGCTTAAAAGGAGGGCTTGGCTCACTAAACGGTTTACTGCAATTGTTTGGTGAACAAAACGAAGATGTGGGCGCCGCAATGGAAAAAGTGGAAGCTGTAATGGAGTTTACCGAGGGCATTGAAGGTATTAAAAATGCTGGGGCAGCTTTTAAGAACTTCGGTTCAGTATTGGGTGAGGTAGCAAGCAAAGGTTTTGGCTCAATAAAAACAGCCATTGTTGAAACAGGCATTGGTGCATTAATAATAGGGTTAACAATAGGTATCTCCAAATTATGGGATTGGATAAGTGGCAATGCTGCCGCAAAAAAAGCGCAGGAGGGTTTAAAGGAAAGTGTAGAAAAGACGAATGAAAAACTAAAAGACCAGCAGGATGAACTTAGTAACTCACAAAAGCTGAACGTTTCTCAGGCAAAGGCAAACGGAGCAACTGAGGAGCAGGTATTTCAAATACAACAGCAATACGCACAAAAGAACCGCGAATTGCTGCAGCAGGCCATTAAAGACAAGGAGGAAAGCGTTAACAAGTTTGCTGAGTTTAGAAACAGGGATAAGGATAGTGAAAAAGCTTACCAGGATGCAATGAAAGATTTGGATAAAACAAAGCACGACCTCATCAAAGCGGATATTGATTACGAAGTTTCAGAAAATGAGCATAAAGTAAAGCAAAGAGATGACGCTGCGGCTAAAAAGAAAGCAGATGAAGATAAAGCGGAGCAGGAAGCAGAGGCCAGGATTAATAAAAAAAGACACGCGGCAGATGAAGAACTTGAAATAGAGAAAGACAAGAACAAAAATGAAGAAGCGCTTGCAGTTGCTAATGCGAAATTTCAGGGCAAGAGTGATGAGGAGATTTTCAAAATAGAGCAGGAGACCCGAAAAAAAAATATAGATAGCCTTAATGCTTATGCAGAAAAATTAAAAAGCATTTACGGTAAAAATTCCGAAGAATATAAAAATGCTATACGCGCCATTGCTGATGCACAAACTGAATTTAACGTTGCCGCTATAAATCAACAAACACAAACAGCACAAATACAAAAAGAGGAGACGGAAAGTGCAAATAAGCAAAGAGAAGCAATTTTAAAGCAGGAGAATGACAAACTCGCGCAATTGGCAGAAGCTGACGAAGTTGCCAAGCTTAGGGCAATGCAGGATGGTGGCAAAAAATTGCTGGAACATGAGCTTGAAGTTGAAAAGAAACGGATAGAAAATTTACAGATTTCCGGGGAAGAGAAGAAAAAACTGGTTACTGAATACGAGGCAAGAACACAGGCTGCTTTAAAGAAGATAGATGATGACCTGGCTAAAGAGAAAAGCAAAAAACAAGCAGATTTAGGGAAAGAGCTTGATACTGACCAGGAAAACAGCGGGTTGGATAAGCATACAATGGAACACAATGCACAGCTGGAGGAATTTAAAAAATGGCATGAAGACAGGTTAGCTGTAGTTGGCGACAATGAGGAATTAAGAAACAAGCTTGAAAAAGAAGCCACGGAAAAAAGAAAAGCAATTGCGAAACAGGAGGCTGACTATAAACTTGGCCTTACATCTAACCTGTTAAACCAGGCGGCAGACTTGTTGGGCAAGAACACGGTTGCCGGTAAAGTTGCCGCTATTGCTTCTGCTACCATTAATACTTATTTAGGTGCTACAAAAGCATTGGCTACTTTGCCTCCGCCATTTAGTTATATACAGGCGGCTTTAACAGTAGCTACAGGTATAAAAAATATTCAGTCTATCATTAATACACAAGTGCCCGGACAGGCCGGCGGTGGTACAGCACCGTCTGCTGCTTCCTCACCTGCTGCGCCATTAACACCGCAAATACAGCAAACCAGCACACAGCTAAACCAGGACCAGTTAAACCAGATAGGCAACGCTACCGTTCGTGCTTTTGTGCTGGAAAGCGATGTAAGCAATAACCAGGAAAAAATTGCAAGGCTTAACAGGGCTGCAAGGCTGGGGGGGTAGCGTTGCTATAGGGCTGCAAAAAAAATAAGCCAGGCAAGTGTATGGGGGGCCTTTGTAAGGTTTTATAAAGTTATAAAATAACAATGCCGCTAAAGCAGTTTTAGTGGCATTGCAGCGGGCGTATTAAAAATCATTTTTTGAAGCTCCTGCATTTACCAGGGCTTGTGTAAGCTGTGTGCTTATGTTTTTAAAATAGGTTTCAATATCATCTTTGGCATCATCACGTTTTAATTCCCCGTCTTTATTGTAAATAGCGTATTGCCCGTTATTGCTGCCGGCAAATACCAGTTTTACCTTATCGTTATTGGCATTAAACATGTCAAGCGCGGTAACTTCAAATTTTACCTTTCCGTCTTTAAAGGTAAGCTCGGCAGTGTATTTGGCGTCAATAGGTATTTTTACAATTTGTTTTACTTTGGTAATACCGTCTGCCGTAACATCAAATCGTATAAAATCAGCCTCTGTCTTTGCCTGCACCGCAGCGTGCGGCATTTTTGTAATGTATTTAAGCGCACTTTCATACAACTCTTTAGCTGTTTTTCCATCGGCTTTAAGCACTATAAAAGTCTTGGCGGTGTCGCCTGCGTCTTTCAACCCGGTAGGGGTAACAGCATAACTTTGTGCAAAAGATTTTGTGCAAAAAACAGTAATGGCGATGCATAGCGGCAGGAAAAAAAGCTTTTTCATAAAAGTTTAGGTTTTTGTAAAAATTTAGCGAAAGATACTATTAATATTAGTAATACCAAATGTTTCTTACATTAACTTTCCCGCAATTCCTCTTAGAGAGCTGTTTAAAAAGTAAGGCGGTCATTATGCGGCAATTGTAAATACACCCCCGCACGGCATAACCGGCTGCCTGGCCCGCGCTGGCGTTTTCACAAATCCTGCAGCAGGCTAAAAAAGATAATTATTAGCCTGTACAAAAACACTGAAAACATTTTTAAACAGCCCCTTTAAATTGCCTTTTTCTTCTCCCCCCAAAAAAAAATTTAAAAAAAGTTGCTTAAAAAGTGAGACACCCCCCCTGTTTTTATATATAGGTGTATGTTACCAGTTTACAAATGCACCATTAGCAACAGCAACGACAGCCCCCTGCAGGTACAGGCCATTGCCCTTGTAGATGAACCGGCAATTGAAAAAAATTTCCTCGCCTTTAAGGCACAGCAGCCGCTGCATTTTGCAGTTAATACGGCAAGGCAAATTATTTCGGGCCCGGCTATGCTGGCCAATACCCCCATATACCGCAAGGATGCCGACTATGGCGAATACCTGGTGGTGTTTGACAAGCAAACTATTGAAACCATTGTAGAAAAATTTTTCAGCAAAGGGCTTATGGCTTCGCTCAATATTATGCACAACAGCAGCAGCCCCTTACAGGGCGCCTGCATATTTGAAAGCTTTATAACCGATGCGCAGCGCGGCATACAGCCCATGAAGGGTTTTGAAGATGTGCCGGAGGGCAGTTGGTTTATAAGCGTTAAAATAAACAGCGCCGATGTATGGGCAAAAATAAAAGCCGGCCAGGTAAAAGGTTTCAGCGTGGAAGGATTGTTTAAACTAATGCCGCTAAAGCTGCAAACACAGGCATTAACACCGGAAAAAACCATGCAGCAAATTATCGCCGTATTGATGGAAGGGGAGGAGGAGTAGCGGCTGGGTTCATGGTTGATAGTTATTGGCCCATAGCCGGTAGCCCATAGTTCATGGCAGGAAGGGGTAATGGTTCAAAGTTTAAACGATGCTGGTAGGATGTTGTTATGCCGTTAATGTACCTGGCGTCCCTGATGTCCCTGGTACTTCAGGCTAAAAAACAACAACGTTCTGCCGTTGTGGGTATGGTTGGCGGCAACCGGGCAACTGTTAAAACAGCAAATTATAAAACAAAACATTTTCAAACTTCAGATATGACAATAGCAGAAAATCTCGCACAAATTAAAAAGCTCGTGTTCGACACAGCAACCCCGCCCCAGC
>DASZUX010000436.1:0-2568 GCA_035547455.1 Chitinophagaceae bacterium | reverse complement strand
ATACTTACAAAATAACTAGCCTTGCCTGGAGGCTATATCACAAACAAATTTTTTTAAACGTTCCGCCGGAGCGCAGGCAATGAAGGCGGAAAAAATTTGACAATTATGGCAGACTTAAAAGCATTTGCTGAACAACTGGTTAACTTAACAGTAAAAGAAGTTAACGAACTGGCTAAAATTTTAAAAGACGAGTACGGTATTGAACCTGCTGCTGCTGCAGTAGCTGTTGCTGCCGGTCCTGCTGCTGGTGCTGCTGCCCCCGCAGTTGAAGAAAAAACCGCTTTTGACGTAATCCTGAAAAGCGGTGGCGCTAACAAACTGCAGGTTGTAAAGGTCGTTAAAGACCTTACCGGCCTTGGTTTGAAAGAAGCTAAAGACCTGGTTGACGGTGCACCCAAACCCGTTAAAGAAGGCCTGGCTAAAGCTGACGCTGAAGCACTGGCTGCCAAGCTTAAAGAAGCTGGCGCAGAAGTTGAAATCAAATAGTTCAACACAGTACTTACACATTATAAAAGCCCCTTCCGGTAACTTCGGAGGGGGTTTTTTGTTTTGTTTGGTTAAAGTATCGCAAGTTCAACAGTCCTGGTCCCCGGTTTACCAGTAGCTATCAGTGTCCCGGGCACAACAAAATTGCATACCCGATGGAAGCGGAAAAACCTCCAAATGTCCTTTTAACAGCCCGCTAAAGCCTGGTATATAAAAAGTTATAAGTGCTTCCTGCTTAAGTCAAAGTATATTCTCTGCGCTTAATATAAAACAAGCGCTCATCTAACCGTACAATCTTTATGGTATAGTTTTAGAACAATAACTGGCATGAAGAAGTTTTTACTTATTACGCTGGCAGTGGTGGCAGTGGTTATTATTGGCGTGTTAGTATATCTTAAAACAAGAAAACTCTCAGATTTTGAGCCGGCCATAAAAGCCCGGCTGCAATTGCTGGTGGCCAATGCGACAGACAGCCTGTACCGGCTTGACTTTGATACACTGGATGCCGACGTGCTTACCTCCACCATAACCGTTGCTGGGGTAAGGCTACAGGCCGACAGCATGGTTATGCAGCGGATGAAGGCAAAAGGTGACCTGCCCGCCAATATTTTTAATATTGCTGTTGACACCTTGCGGGTAACCGGCATAGATATACGCGATTTCTTATCAAACAAAAAAATAAACCTCGACAGCCTGTATATTAACCACCCCAATGTTGCAATATACCACACCCCGCATACACAGGCCCCTGTTAAACGCAATGTAAATATTACCAGCCTTTATGATAAGATGGCCAGGCAGCTTAACCGGCTTTCTATTACAAAACTGCGTGTAAGCAATATGCACCTTGAACACCATAATGCCGGAAGGGGTAAAAAATTATCGCTGGACAGGGTGAATATAGATTTTGATGACATACTTATGGACTCTACCACGGCGCGCGATACTACGCGTTTTTTGTTTGCCAAAAATGCGGTGGCGTCGCTCGGCACACTGCAGGTACCTACGGCAGACAGCCTTTACTACATCAGCCTGGATTCACTTTCGCTTAACGCGGTCCAAAATACGGCGGCTATACAACGTATAAAGGTGCGGCCGAGGTATAACCGGCAAGCTTTTGTAAACCGGCTGTCACATCAAAAAGATATGTACGATATTACTTTTAACAATATTGACCTGCAAAATATTGGTTGGAACAGCCTTTTAACCGGCGACTCTGTTGTTATGGATACTATAAATATTGGCAGTGGCAAGGTTGATATATTCACAGACCGCAGTTTGCCCGCGCCGCCATCAAAGCTGGGGCATTACCCGCAACAGTTGTTAATGAAAGACTCACTGCCAATAAACATCAGGTGTATAAAACTGCATGGTATAGATGTGTGGTATACGGAGTTTAACCCGCGTAGCGGGCATACGGGAAAAGTGGTTTTTGATAACGTATATGCCACGGCTACCAATGTTACTAACAATAAAAGCATTATTGACGCCAGCAATTTTATAACCGTTAACGCAAGGGCTATGTTTATGGGCACGGCAAAAGCCAGGGCCATTTTCAAGTTTAACCTTGCGGCGGCAAAACGGGGATTATTTACTGTAAGTGCAAGTCTTGGCAGTATGGACGCCACAAAATTAAATGCCATAACCCGGCCGCTGGGGAGGTTTGGCATACAAAAAGGCAATATTGAAGCGCTTACCGCCTTTGTAAGGGGCAATAACTATCAAGCTACGGGGTCTGTTACTTTTTTATACAATAATCTTAAGATAGAACTTGTAAAAAATAATGATGACAGCACCAGTTTTAAAAAGCGCGGGCTGCTATCGTTTATTGCTAACACCTTTGTAATAAAAAGCGCTAACCCCGGCAATAATAGCGAGGCCCGAACCGAGCAATGCAGCCATGACCGGGATGTTACAAAATCATTCTTCAACCTGGTATGGAAGACAGTTGAAGATGGAATTAAAAAAACAGCAGGGTATAAGAAATAGTGGAGGAGGTTTAATAAGTACAGTAAATAAGAGCCCCAATACATTGATAAGCCGGTTTCATGGTAGCCAGGTTACTCTCGCCAATCCAGGGGC
>DASZUX010000435.1:0-2530 GCA_035547455.1 Chitinophagaceae bacterium | reverse complement strand
TCCCTTTTTATAACTAATGAAATTTTGCTCATTTTCTCGTTATTTTAATAAGTGCAGAAATGTATTACTGTACTTTTTGAAACTGGCGTGTAACTGCTTTTGTGCCTTCTACCTGGCGTATAAATATATCGTTAAGCGATGGCAGCACTTCGTTAAATGCCTCAATATTATATTGCTGGCGTATAAAATAGTTTAGCACGTCATTACTTTTAAACCCGTCTTTTATACGTACTACCAGCTTATTGGCATAGTTGTCAATCACTTCAAAAGCATCACTGCTTACATTACCGGCAACACCGCTTAGCTGTATAACAAATTTATTTTCTTTAAAATCCTGCTTTACCTGCTGTACACTGCCGTCCAGTATTTTTTTACCCAGGTTTACCAATACAATCTGGTCGCAAATTTCTTCTACCTGCTCCATGCGGTGGGTGCTGAAGATAATAGTTGCGCCGCGCTGCGCCAGGCCGTATATTTCATCTTTAATAAGGTTGCTGTTCACGGGGTCAAGCCCGCTGAAAGGTTCATCCAGTATAATAAGTTTTGGTTCATGCAAAACGGTGGTTACAAATTGCAGTTTCTGGCCCATGCCCTTGCTCAGGTCTTCCATTTTTTTGTTCCACCAGCTCTCCATTTCAAGACGGGTAAACCAGTACTTTATTTTTTCAATAGCATCATGCCGGCTAAGGCCTTTAAGCTGCGCAAGGTATAGTGCCTGCTCGCCAATTTTCATTTTTTTGTAAAGCCCGCGTTCCTCGGGCATATAGCCAATTTTTATGATGTCGTTCGCAGGGTCAAATTTTTTGCCGTCAAAAATTATCTCACCTTCATCCGGGTAAAATATGCCGGTAATCATCCTGAGCAGGGTGGTTTTACCTGCACCGTTAGGCCCCAGCAGGCCAAAAATTTTACCCTGTTCAATGCTAAAGCTAATATCATCTACCGCCTTTTGGGTAGCGTAATATTTTTTAAGATGCCTTAATTCTAAAATTGCCATACAGCTTTATTTAGTAGCCAAATGTAACGCTAAGTATTATAAGCAATGTGTTTTATTAAGCTTATGTTATGAAAGGCAAACCTTTTATTTTAAATGTATTTTTTATATATCGTGTTATACTTTCGCGTTTTGAAATTAAATATCTTATTATGAAAGCGTTTCGTTTTATAGGTTTTTTGCGTGCAGCTATTGCGGCGTCTGCTATATTACTGGTGTGCGGGGGCTGGGGGTTTTTGGCGCACAAAACAATTCACCAGCTTTCCGTGTACGAGCTGCCCGCTGAAATGCAGCCGTTTTTTTACAAGCACCTTCAATATTTAACCGACAGTGCTGTACGGCCCGACCTTAGGCGCAGTTATGATACCACGGAGAACCCGAAACATTTTATTGATTTAGAGAAATACAATGAAGCGGCCGGCGCAATGCCTGTAAACTGGAGTGACGCTGTTGCCCGGTATTCAAAAGACACACTGCTTAAATATGGGTATGTGCCTTATTATGTAATAATGGAGAAGGATAGGCTTACTAAAGCCTTTGCAACCGGTAATGAAGACAGCATTATATTCTATGCCGCCGACCTTGGGCATTATATTGAAGATGCCAATGTGCCATTACACACAACAGTGAATTATGACGGCCAGTTAACCGGGCAGCGTGGCATACATGCGTTGTGGGAAAGCGTTACGCCGGAAATGGAAATAAAAACATACAATCTTTATTCATCGCATACTGCCGCCTACCTTAATAACCCGGCAGAAGCTATATGGGAGGCAGTAAGAAGGGCCAATAGTTTATTGCCGGAGATATTTGCGAAAGAAAAAGAGGTGTCTAAACAGTTTCCTGATACAGTTAAATACAAGCTGGTGCAGAAATACGGTAAAACATTAAAATATTATACTGATACGTTTGCCATTGCTTACGGCCAGGCGCTTAAGCCAACAATTAATGAGCAGTTGATTAACTCCGCCAACCTTGTGGCAGATTTTTGGTACACTGCCTGGGTAGATGCAGGCAAGCCTGACTTTACCAAAATAATGCACCAACGGTTCAGGAAAAAAGATGCAAAGCGGCTGCAAAAACAATTAAACAGCTTTAAAAATAATACGCTTATAAAAGATGGGCTGTTAAACTCCACAAAGGGTAGCTTTAGGGAGTAATTGCTATGGCAACCATCCCGGCAACCCTTTCGCCATCCATAGCAGCGCTTACAATACCGCCGGCATAACCGGCGCCTTCGCCGCAGGGGTATAAGTTTGTTATTTGCGGGTGCTGTAATGTATTATTATCTCTCGGTATGCGTACCGGGCTTGATGTTCTGCTTTCAGTAGCTACCACTACAGCCTCGTTGGTATAATAACCGCGCATTTTTTTGCCGAAGGCTTTAAAGCCTTGCTGAAGACACTGGTATATAAATGATGGCAGCACATGTTGCAGTGGCGCAGCCGTAATGCCCGGCAGGTAGCTGCACGCGGGCAATGTGGCATCCGCTTTATTATTGCAAAAATCAACCATACGCTGTGCAGGCGCAACAAA
>DASZUX010000434.1:0-13292 GCA_035547455.1 Chitinophagaceae bacterium | reverse complement strand
CAGCAGTTCAGCAAACAGGTTACCGTTGTTTACCGCTGCCTGTTTAAGGCGTTCAAGCGCCTGTGCGCACCGGGCCTGGTTGCGCTGGTGAAAAACTGCAAGGTTGGTAATTTGCTGGTTTTTTTCCTCCATAGTGCTGCGTATTACCTGGCCTGGCAACACGGTAGGGCTGCCCTTTTTATTAAGAAAGGTATTAACACCAACTATGGGTAGCTGGCCGCTGTGCTTAAGGCTTTCGTACACCAGGCTTTCTTCCTGTATTTTGTTGCGCTGGTACATGCGTTCCATTGCACCTAATACACCGCCGCGGTCGTTAATGCGCTCAAACTCTTTTAAAACGGCTTCTTCTACAAGGTCGGTTAACTCCTCAATAATAAAGGAGCCTTGTATAAAATTCTCGGTTTTAGCGCTGCCCAGTTCCCGGTTAATAATAAGCTGTATGGCCATGGCACGGCGTACACTTTCTTCGGTAGGGGTGGTAATTGCTTCATCGTAAGCGTTGGTGTGCAGGCTATTGCAATTGTCGTAAACAGCGTATAATGCCTGCAGGGTAGTACGTATATCGTTAAAGTCAATTTCCTGTGCGTGCAGGCTGCGTCCGCTGGTTTGTATGTGGTATTTCAGTTTCTGGCTGCGGTCATTGCCTTTATACTTTTCCTTCATGGCTTTAGCCCATATACGGCGGGCTACACGGCCAATAACACTGTACTCTGCATCCATGCCATTGCTGAAAAAGAAGGAAAGGTTGGGGGCAAAATCATCAATGTGCATACCGCGGCTAAGGTAATACTCCACGTAAGTAAAGCCGTTGGCCAGCGTAAATGCCAATTGTGTAATAGGGTTAGCCCCTGCTTCTGCAATATGATAGCCGCTGATAGACACGCTGTAAAAATTGCGCACCTTTTGCTGAATAAAATATTCCTGCACATCGCCCATTAGTTTAAGGGCAAATTCGGTGGAGAAGATACAGGTGTTTTGCGCCTGGTCTTCTTTAAGTATATCAGCCTGTACTGTACCGCGCACCTGCGAGAGTGCTTCGGCCTTTAGCTGGTTATACAGTTGAGCAGGGAGGACCTCATCCCCAGAAAGACCGAGGAGACCAAGACCAAGGGGGGCAGCCTCCCCCAAATCACTTCCCAAAGAGGGGATTTGGGGCGTGTTTTTATTTTGCCCGGCCTGGGTTTTGGCTTCGCAGGCGGTGGCGGGTGCCGGCATTTCAATGGGGTGGTGGCCGGGCTGGCAGGGGTTATAATAGACAGGTTTGGGAAGATTGCCGAATTTTTCAGCGCTTATCCTTTTAACCTCGTCCCACAAACCCAGCTCTGTTATCTTTTTCTCACATAGCTGGTCAATGGCGACGTTCATAAAAAAGGCAAGAACAACCGGTGCGGGGCCATTGATTGTCATGCTTACCGAGGTTTTGGGGTCGCAGAGGTCAAAGCCGCTATATAGTTTTTTGGCATCATCAACAGTAGCAACGCTAACGCCGCTGTTGCCTACCTTACCGTAAATATCCGGCCGGGTAGCGGGGTCTTCGCCATAAAGCGTAACACTGTCAAAAGCTGTGCTAAGGCGTTTGGCCGGTTGCCCCGCGGCAAGGTAATGAAACCGCTGGTTGGTACGCTCGGGGCCGCCCTCCCCGGCAAACATGCGGGTAGGGTCCTCCCCCGGGCGCTTTAATTCAAACACCCCGGCGGTATAGGGAAATTCGCCCGGCAGGCTTTCCTGCAGTTGCCAGCGCAGTATATCGCCCCAGTCTTTATACTTTGGCAATACTACTTTAGGTATGCGGGTGCCGCTGAGGGATGTTGTAGTAAGTGGCTGCCTTATAGTTTTATTACGCACGGTATATTCAAAAAAATCAGCCGTGTATTTTTCCTGTATTGCAGGCCAATTGTCAATAAGCTGTTTGCAAGAGGGATGAAGTGATTGAAGAAGGGTTGAAATAACTCCTTGCAGGCCCTGCCCTCCAGGGGAGTGTTGACCAAGGATTTGGATTGCGCCAGTTAGCAGGTACAACTTAGATGCAATATTGCACTGCTGGTTTACCCATTCGTCGTACGCCCTGTTTGATTCCGCTATTTCAGCAAGGTAGCGTACACGTTTAGAGGGGATAATGGTGCGGGAAGCATCCTGGCCACCCGTAGCGGTACCGGCCTGGGGCTGGTCTTCTGCGGGCAGGTGCAGCGTACGGATGAGTAAACTAAATAACTGGTTTACCCCCGCATCGTTAAACTGCGCAGCAATAGTGCCAACCACAGGTAAATCTTCGTTTTTTGCAGTCCAAAGGTTGTGGTTTCGCTTGTATTGCTTGCACACGTCCTGCAGGGCGTCCAAAGCCCCGGCTTTGTCAAATTTGTTGATGCATATTATATCGGCATAATCAAGCATGTTGATTTTTTCTAACTGGGAAGCTGCGCCGTATTCCGGCGTCATTACATACATGCTTACATCGCAGTGTTCAATTATAGAAGCATCGCTTTGGCCAACACCGGCGCTTTCAAGGATGATAAGGTCAAAACCGGCCTCCCTGCAAATGTCAATGGCATCGTGCACAGCACCGCTTAGTGAAGCAGCCTCAGCGCGGGTAGCCATGGAACGCATATATGCCCGCGGGTGCGAAATAGCATTCATGCGTATGCGGTCGCCGAGCAGGGCGCCGCCCGTTTTTTTGCGTGAAGGATCTACAGATATAACGGCAATGGTTTTATCGGCGTAAGCGGCAAGGAAACGGCGCACAATTTCATCAGTAACGGATGATTTGCCGGCGCCGCCGGTGCCGGTGATGCCAAGGACGGCCCCCTCCCAGCCTCCCCCGGTGGGGGAGGAGATTAACGAAGCGTTTTGTGCAAGTGGGTTTCGGGGTTGAGTGTCGGGAAGATTATCAACAATGCTGTTTGATAGCGAAGTATCGAAAGTCCCCTCCACCGGAGGAGATTTAGGGGAGGCCAACTTAACCGGCAATTGGCTTTTTTCATCTATCTCAACATCTTCGTCAACCTGTTTATCAGGCAATAGCTGAAGTTTATCGTGTATAGATTTTATGACATGGGGAATGTTATAGAGCACTTCGTCATTGGTGAAGCGCTCAACAGCAAACCCCATTTCGTTGAGGATTTGAGTTCTTTGAATGTCGGAAATTTTTAGCTCAGGCAATTGATGATAATTACCATCTATTTCTATCACAAGGCCTTTTTCCAGGCATACAAAATCGGCAATGAATTGGCCTACAATATGCTGTCGGCGAAATTTATAGCCTTCCTTTTTATTTCGCAGCCTATCCCACAAAAGTTGTTCAGCCATTGTGCCGTTATTGCGTAGCTGTAATGAGAATTCTTTTAGTCTTTTATACAGAAATGGGTCACCTTGAAACTGGTTGACGGTAATGGAAGAACCATCATAGTGAATGGCCTTATTTTCTTTTTTGATACCCAATTCAGCCCTGGTAATTGCTGTGGCAACCTGGCGTATATCTTTTGCCTTGCCTAATATATTTACAGGCAGGTTTTTGCCGGGGCTGTTGCTTTTTAAACCCTCTCCATCAGGGAGAGATGGGGAGTAGGTTTTTTGGGGAGATGTTTGGAAGGGGCCGTTTTTGCATTGGGTGAGAAGGTCCTCAATCATTCCTTCCAGCCCCATTTTTCTGCCGTCATCGGGGCTGTATATGCGGGTAATGCCATAATGATGCAGCTCTTCAATTTCCTGTGGGAGGATAGTTCCGCCGCCGCCGCCAAATATTTTGATGTGGTCGCAGCCGCATTCGTGCAGCAGGTCTTTCATATACTTAAAAAACTCTACATGGCCACCCTGGTAGCTGGTAATGGCAACTGCATGGGCGTCTTCCTCAATCGCCGCCTCTACAATTTCATACACACTGCGGTTGTGGCCAAGGTGGATGATCTCCGCTCCTTTGCTTTGCAGTATGCGGCGCATAATGTTGATGGCGGCGTCATGGCCGTCAAATAAACTGGCAGCGGTAACAATACGAATCTTGTGTTCGGCAGTATCAGGCATAGCGGGCAAATAAGGCGTCAAAAATAGGCAATTATGAGCGATGTTAACGGGTGTTAGTTTTTGGTTGCCTTCACCATCCTGTCCTTCCCCTGCAAATCTTTCCGCAACTCAATATTCTTGAATCTTTTGGCAGAAAGAAGATTGCAAACGCCGGTGCCCAATGCTTCGTTTATCTCAAAAAAAAGTAACCCATCCGGGTGCAGATGTTCAATCGCAAAATCTGCTATAGTTTTGTAAAACAGAAGGGCATCATCATCGGGTACAAATAAGGCGGTGTGTGGCTCAAATGCAAGTACATTAGCGTTCATTGATGCCGCTTCGCTTTTACGTATGTAGGGCGGGTTGCTTACGATTATGTCGAACATGGGCAGCAGCTTCCACGCTTCTCTATCCAGCATATCTGCCAAATGAAACTCCACTTCAGTTCTTTGACCTATGGCATTTCTTTTGGCCACTTCCAGGGCACCGGCTGAAACATCCAGTGCATGTACCTGCCATTCAGGGTGTTTTGCTTTAAGTGCAATGGGTATGCAGCCGCTGCCGGTACCAATGTCCAAAATCTTTAAGGGCTTATCTAAATTTGCAATCCAATGTACCAGCTCTTCGGTTTCCGGCCGCGGTATCAGCACATTATTATCAACATACAGGGGCATTCCTGCAAACCAGGCTTTATGCAGTACGTATTGTATTGGGGTATGTTTCAGCAATTGTTCCGCATAATCGTCCAGCAATTTTTGCTGGCTGGCAGTTACCGGCAACTCTTTATACATTACCCGGTCAATACGGCGCTGGGCAGTTACATGCTCAATCACCATGTCCGCAATGTTAGCCGCTTCCCTGTCATCATACAGCTCGTATAGCTGTAACAGCAGTTGCTTGTATGCCGCCTGTATTGTCATGATGCAATGTTAGTATCTTTGGCGTTTATGACCAATGATGAATTGTACATGCACCGCTGCCTGCAACTGGCACAACTGGCAGCCGGCTATACCGCCCCCAATCCTGTGGTGGGTGCAGTACTGGTGCATAATGGCGTTATTATTGGTGAAGGTTATCACAAACAATACGGCGGGCCGCATGCAGAAGTAAATTGTATTAGCAGCGTGGCGGAAGAAAACCGGGGGCTTATCCCTTCCTCTACCATGTACGTTTCGCTGGAGCCATGCGCGCATTACGGTAAAACACCGCCGTGTGCAGACCTCATTATACGTAATAATATTCCCCGCGTAGTGGTTGGCTGCCGCGACCCTTTTAAACAGGTGGACGGCAAGGGCATTGAAAGACTGGTAGCCGCTGGTATTGATGTTACAGTGGGTGTGCTGGAGAAAGAATGCAAACATCTTAACCGGCGCTTTTTTATATTTCATACACAACACCGCCCGTATGTTTTACTTAAATGGGCACAAACAGCTAACGGCAAAATAGCATCTCTTACGCAACAAAGGTTATTTATTACCAATTATATTACCAATAAGCTGGTGCATAAATGGCGTAGCGGGGAAGCAGCAATATTGATAGGTACCAATACAGCCAGGCTTGATGACCCTGCCCTTAACAACCGCCTGTGGCCGGGGCGTAGCCCGGTAAGGATGGTAGTTGACATGCGCCTCAGCCTGTCTCCGCACCTGCAATTATTTAATGGTGAGCAACCCACCATTGTTTTTAATTTATTGAAGCACGAAGAAAGCAAGAACATTACCTTTTACCAGTTAGCAGAAGACGCAAGCCTTGTACACCAAATAATAAATGCCTGTTACCAAAATAATATACAGGGTGTTATGGTAGAGGGTGGCGCTAAACTTTTGCAGCAGTTTATTGATGAAGGTATGTGGGATGAGGCAAGGGTAATAACCAACCAGCAACTATATATTGAGGCGGGGTTGCCCGCCCCGGTTTTAAGCAGCGCAACCCTGCACGGGCACGAGACAATTTTTGGCGACAGAGTTAATTATTTTTATAACACAGCATTTCCCTATTAAATAACTTTTACCGCGGATGACAGACACGGGTGTTTACCAAACCATAGCACAACCTTCATTTGCTGAATTTAAAGACCGGGGCAGCCGTTTTCTGGCTTACGCCTATCCCATACAAACAGTAGATGATTTTAAAGAAAAACTGCAACTGCTTAAAAAGGAGCATCCAAAAGCTGTACACCATTGTTTTGGTTACAGGATTGGGTTAGACAATAATACCTTTAGGGTAAGCGATGACGGAGAACCATCAGGCACAGCAGGCAAACCTATACTGGGGCAAATTGACAGTAAGGGCCTTACCAATGTAGTAGTGGTGGTGGTACGTTATTTTGGCGGTACGCTGCTGGGTGTACCTGGATTGATAAATGCCTACAAGACCGCCTCGGCACTGGCCTTACAGCTTACCCCTTCTGTTAAAAAACCTGTTATGGTACGCTGCCAGGTTACATTTGACTATACACAGCTAAACGAGGTTTTACGCTGGGTAAAAGCACTTAACTGCGAAGTTGCGGAGCAGGAAATGCAGTTGTTTTGCAAACTGGTAATTGATGTGCCTAAAACGAGGGTTTATGAACTGAAAAAATTGCTGGGTAATATAAGGGGCGTTGAAATACGCTTTATGGGTGCGTGAATATGTATCTATTATTGTGCTTTTTCCTTTTCTGCAAAAAACAGGAAGATATCCGTACCTACCGGCTGTTTACCAAGCTGTCGCAGCATATTGGTAACCTGGCCACGGTGATAGGTGCCGTGGTTAACCACCTGGTAAAGGGTTTGCCAAAAAGGCATAGTAAAACAGGCGCCGGATGCAGTGGTAAAGGTTAATGGTTTATCCGCAGCAGTTGATAAATAGTCAGCAGCAGTTGCTTTTAAGTCAGCCAATATAGGCTGCCATGTGGCATTAAGCTGTGTATAATTATCAAATAAAAAAGTATCAGGTATAGGCGCGAGCGACACTCCTTTCCATCGTTGCAGCCACCGGTAATCGGCGCTTACCATGTGTTTAAACACTTCATGCAAACTGGGGAAGCTTCCGCCAAAAGCTTTATTCCATTCTTCCGGGGTTATCTCCTGTAACTGTTGCAATACTTTGTTGTGTGCCCAAATGTGGGAATCTATTAAGAATGATATATTTTCCATTAGCGTTTTCCCGGTAAAAAATTAACAATCAGTGCTTACAACGCCATATTGCAGGTTTTGCAAATACCGCTTACCAGCACATTAACCTGGCCGCCCGTAAACCCTCCCGGTAATTGTATTAAGGGTGTGCCGGTATGGTCAAGACAAAAAGTTGTTCCGCACCTGTCGCACATAAAATGTACATGGTTATCATGATGATGCCCCTCTGCGCAGTTATCCTTGCATAGGGCATAGCGAACAGAGTTATCAGCAGTAGGTATGGCATGTATAATGCCCTTTTCAACAAAAGTTTGCAGGGTGCGGTAAATGGTAACGCGGTCAAAATGCTCACCCGACATTTTTTCAATATCAGCATGTGCAAGTGCCCCGCTGGAACGGTGAAAAAATTCCAGTATGCGTTTACGTGTATCGGTAACGCTTAGCTGGTTTCTTTTTAATATGTCTGCAACCATATCCATAATACTTCGTTTAGTTTGCGGCAACGTTGCCGGTTGCCTTTTCCTGTAATAAGGCTCTTATATCTTTTTGCAGTTGTTTCAGTTCTTCAATCTTAAGGCCATCATATATTTGCCCGCGTACGTTACCATTTTTGTCAACCAGTGCAAAAAATTGGGTATGTAAAAACTGGTCATTAATGTTCACTACATTGTTTTTGGGGTCATCAAGCAGGTAACTGTTGCGTGCCTGCTGGTAAAGGCTGTCTTTGCGGCCGGTAAGAAAAACCCATTTATTTACATCAACACCCATTTTTTCGGCATATTTTTTTAGCACCCCTGCCGAATCAATTTCGGGGTCGCAGGTATGCGACACAATCATAAAATCCGGCTCATTTTTAAACTCATCATAAATCATCGTCTTCATGTTTCCGTTCATCCGGGGGCAAATGCCCTTACATGTAGTAAAAAAGTAATTTACCACGCAAACTTTGCCCAGCATATCTTTATCAGTAAAAGGCTTCCCATCCTCCGTTGTAAACGTAAACGGCTTTACTGTGCTCAATACCGGTGCCTTACTTTTAAAATTGCCTGCGAGCGTAGCATAGGTTTCCCCTTTAAAAAAATCAGCGGGACTTTTTACGTCACCCAGCACTACAATTAAAAACAGCATTACCAGTACAAAAAAGAATATACTGTAGCCAATCAGCCTCTTTTTTCGCATAATAAACCAGTTATAGGTGCAAAGGTAACTACCATTTTTGGTTGAGAGATATTTAACAGGTGGCTTAACGTTTTATTTTGCAACTAAGTTGCAAATGATTATTTTTGCAACAAAGCTGCGGATTGTGATGAAAAAAAGGCTTAACTGGGACGCTATGGGGGTGTTTGTATCAATTGCCTGCGCTATACACTGCGCACTGTTGCCCCTGTTTTTAACATCGCTGCCTTTGCTGGGCATTAATATAATACATAACAGGTTGTTTGAGGTAATTATGATAGCAATTGCCTTTGGTGTAGGGCTAAACGCCTTATACCACGGCTATAAAAACCACCACCGAAGCCTGCTGCCGGTGGCGCTTTTTGTTGGCGGAATGTTGTTTTTAATTGCCAAGCAAATTTGGCATGCACAGGAATTGCTGCTGCTGGTACCTGCTGTTATTTTAATAGTTACCGCGCACCTGGTTAATTACAGGAGTTGCAGGGTTAGTCATTAATTCAGGCTATAACTCATGCTGCCATCCTTCTCATCCTTTAGCTGTATGCCAATGCCGGCAAGCTCGTTACGTATCTTATCGCTGGTAACGTAGTCTTTTTTGGCCCGGGCATCTTTGCGTATGTTAATAAGCAGTTGTAAAACACCGTCCAGCTTATTATCATTGTTTTCCTGTTCATCCTTCAAACCAAAAATATCTTCCAGCCAGGTTTTTAGTTTAGCTTTAAGTGTGTCAAGAGTTTTACCGCTTAGTGCATTGGCGGCAATATGTTTGTCCTTTATGCCGTTTATTACAGGTGCCAGCTCAAACATATTGGCCAATACTTTTGCCGTGCTTAAATCGTCGTTCATAAATTCGTCAAATTCGTCCAGCAAGGTATTTACCCTGTTATCCAGTTCTGCATCGCCGGCAATTTCGTAGTTCGTACGCGGTACTTCGTACTTACTTATATAGCTATAGGCTTCCCACAGCCTTTTCAGGCCCTTTTCGGCAGCTTGTAACGCTTCATTGCTAAAATCCAGTGTTGAGCGGTAATGCGTTTGCAGTATAAAAAACCGTATCACCATGGGTGAATAGCCTTTTTCCAGCACCGGGTGGTTGCCGCTAAAAAGTTCGGTAAGCTTTATAACATTGTTATAGCTTTTGCCCATTTTTTTGCCGTTAATGGTAATCATATTATTGTGTAACCAATAACGGGCGGGTATGGCGTGGTTGCAAACTGCACTTTGCGCAATTTCGCACTCGTGGTGCGGAAACTGCAAATCCATACCGCCGCCGTGTATATCAAAGCGGCTGCCTAAATATTTTGAACTCATGGCTGAGCACTCAATATGCCAGCCGGGAAAACCCTCACCCCATGGGCTTTTCCAGCGCATAATATGTTCCGGCGGCGCATTTTTCCAAAGGGCAAAGTCGGCCTTGTTTCTTTTCTCTTCCTGGTTGTCCAGCTCACGGGTAGTTTCAATCATTTCATCCAGTATGCGGCCGCTTAATATGCCATAAGGCATATTCTTTTTGCTGAAATCGGCATTATACTTTTCAACATCAAAATACACTGAGCCGTTGGCAACATACGCGTAGCCATCAGCAATTATCTTTTCAATCATTACTATCTGCTCTACAATATGGCCGGTTGCCGTAGGCTCAATCGCGGGGTCAAGGTTATTAAACTGGTGCATGGCCCAATGAAAAAGGTTGGTGTATTTCTGCACCAGCTCCATAGGCTCCAGCTTTTCCAACACCGCTTTTTTGCTTATTTTATCTTCCGCTTCGCGGCCCTCTTCCTCAAAATGGCCGGCATCGGTAATATTGCGTACATACCGTACCTTATAACCCAGGTGCATAAGGTAACGATATACAATATCAAAAGTTATAAAAGGACGGGCATGGCCAAGGTGGCTTTCGCCGCTAACGGTAGGTCCGCACACGTACATGCCCACATGGCCGGGTGTTATAGATTCAAAATCTTCTTTTTTACGGGTTAATGAATTATATACTTTAAGCTGTGACATGCAGGTACATTATTTTGTTGGAAATTTAATTGAGCAAAACTATAATAACGGGAGAATATATGTGCTGATTATATCAGCAGGCGCAGTTACAACAACAGCAGTATGTGTAATAAAATGTCATGCAAAGCAAATATATTTTATTTTTTTAAACTTACATCGCTTACCAGCATTACATGGTCGCTTAATGCTTCATCAACCATATCAAATTGATGAACGGTAAAATGTTTGTCTGGCATTATATAATCTATTCGCAAGGTGGGTGCCAGTGAGCTATAAGTGCTTCCCACCCCAAAATTACGCAGTAAAAAAGCATCTTGCCGGTTACCCCGTATATGAAAATAGGTGTACGAGCCGGGCACATCATTAAAATCCCCGCACATAATATTGGGGCGCGGGCAGCTATCAAGCATATTTCTAACTACAAAAGCCTGTTTTCCCCGTTCAGCAAATGCCAGCGACATTTTTTGAAAAAGGCTTTTTGAAGATGCCAGTGCCTGCTTGCTTTCATGTTTAATATTATCAATATCCGCATAATCTTCCTTGTTGAATTTGAATGATTGCAGGTGGGATGTGAAAATGCATATAGTATCAGCGGCAAAAGGCACGTCGGCATATATAAGGCTTTCAGGTCTGCCCGGGTATTGTATACGACCGCTGTCAGTAAAAGGCTGTTTTGAAAATATAATGCTGCCGTACTGGTAGTAGCCGTTTTCTTTATTCACATCCTTTGAAAAATAGCAATAAGGGTAAATGGAAGTAAAGAGGCCTATATTATCCGCGTCTTCGCCACGGGTGGTTGAGTTGTTAAATTCCTGCAGGCAAACAACGTCTGCCTGCAGTTTTAAAATAGCCTCTGCAATTTCGGTGCGGTTATGCTTTTTCTTGTCGGCATTATTGCTTAACCCGTACATATTGCCAACATTCCAGGAAACAATCCTTATATCGCCGGCCGCTTTGGCCGCGGAAAATTTGGTACCGGGATGGAAAGCAAACAATACACTAAGCTGCTTAAAACCCGCGAGCAACACCAGTATGGGCAAAAAAGCGTATAGTGGTTTAATAATAAGCCAGAAAAACATTGAAAAAATAAGCAGTATTACCAGGTAAGGCAGTGCAAGACTTAAAAATCCAAAAAAAGGCCACGAAGCTGTACTTATAAACGGGGCCAGGCAGGCAAAAAGATATACGGCACAAACAATAATATTGAGCCATATAAAAAATCGCCTGAAAAATTTACGAATCATATTGCCCGCAATTTTAAACTCCCGGAACAACCCTGTTCCAAAAGTCTAATGTAGGCTTTTAGAACTGAATTCCTAAGGTAAGGCTCATAGATTTGTTCTTCGATTCGGGGTTGGGGCTGGTACCGCCGTATGCAAGATTTGCCAAACCCTGCTCGTACCCAAGCGCCAGCCTCAGTTTCCAGTATTTAAGTCCTATAACACCGTTTACACCGTAATCATACTTCTGCATATTGCCAAACGATTGGGCCTGTATAAGGTTGCTGCCGGGGTTGCCATAAATAATTTTGTCGTTGCCGTTTATTGATGCTTCTTCGCCAAGCAGCCCTGCAATACCTGCATAACTGCTTTTGCCACCAATGCCTTTGGCTATATAACCACCTAACCCTGCAAAAAGTTTAAAATTGCGGTCTAATTTAAAAGTATATTCTAAACCTACCGGCACTTGCAGGTACAATGGCCTCGGGGTAGAAAAAACGTGGTAATAAGGGGTATCGGCATATACACGGCTTCCTTTTTGTGTAAGCCTCAGCCCCCCCTGGAAAGACAGGTTTTTTGCAAAGGGCCAGTTGCCTGTAATACCGAGGTTAAAGCCACTTACCTGCTTTGCCTGTGTAAATGTTGAAGCCCCGTTTTGAGGATTTGAAAAAATTGACCAGTTTGAACCAACAGATACAATAAGTGTAAAAGGGTCTAATTGCTGCGATGTTTTGGGCTTTGCCTTTACTTGGGCCAGGGCCGATGACGCAATTGTTACTATAAATAAACCGGCAAAAACTAATTTTTTCATGAGCAATTATATTAAAAAATAATTCGCAGGCGAATATCAATAAAAGGTTGTGTTAATAAAGTTAAAATACCCTTGATGCCCTTTATTTTTTTTTTAATAGCCCGGCATGCACTGCTGCGCGCATCCTAAGCAATTTTATTTTAAGGCTTTTTACAAAAGTTTTGCAAGCTACACATTATAACTGTTTATTGCCCTACCTTCAAACCTTGACCATTAATTTTTCAAATACGGGGCTGTTCCGGCAACGCCTGCTAAAAAACAGGGGCGCTGTTTTTGGCCTTGCAGTTATTTGCTTTACTGTAGCGGTGTCTGTTTTTGGTTATTATATAGCACCCGACAATTCCCCCAATGCCAATCGCATAATACCAGAAATAGCCAACCATAAGCCCGGTTTTTCCATTAGCCTGCTGCGGGTTGAAAAGGTGCCAGCCGGAGAAAATAATAATTTTTTACAGGTACTGCTAAACGGTAAAAAAGACTTGTACGATTACGTGCCCATAACGGCTTTTAATATAGCGCACGACAGCCTTATTGCTGATAAGTATGTGGATGAAGGGGTAACCGAAAAGGTGAAATATCCTTTAACCAAAATAGCCAGTCATTTTACCCTTCAAAAAAACGTTGTGCGGCAAAAATTCTGGCTGGGTACCGATAAATTTGGCCGTGATATTTTAAGCAGGCTTATTATAGGCACGCGCGTAAGCCTTAGCGTTGGGCTGGTAACTGTTATCATTTCGCTTACAATCGGCATAATGCTGGGGGCTGTTGCCGGCTACTTCAGGGGCTGGGTGGATGAGGTTATTATGTGGTTAATAAATGTAATATGGAGCATACCTACCCTGCTGCTGGTATTTGCGGTAACGCTTTTGCTTGGTAAAGGTTTTTGGCAGGTTTTTATTGCCGTGGGTTTAACCATGTGGGTTAACGTGGCCAGGCTGGTGAGGGGCCAGGTATTAGCCGTGCGCGAAC
>DASZUX010000433.1:0-2523 GCA_035547455.1 Chitinophagaceae bacterium | reverse complement strand
ATTTGTAAGCGTACATACCTTTTTGTATAGGAGATTATAGTTTGTGATCAGGCGATGTCACCCAGTTATGCGGCAGCAGTAGGTGTATTTTGTTTATGGGGTGTGACGCGATGCGTTGTAATACGTCTTTGAGCCAGGTGTGAGGATTGATACCATGCATCTTGCAAGTGCCGAGCAAACTGTACAGTATACCGCTGCGGTAAGCTGCATCATGCGAACCTGCAAAGAGATAATTTTTTTTGCCTATGGCCACAGGAGTAAGAGGGGTATTGAAGGATGAGAATCGGTGGTTTTATAGCGATCCTTATACCGAGAAAATCCATTATCAGGCACTTTTTCAAGTCTAAGTTATTCATAAACCATAATATTTTATTATGATCGAATTTTTTGAATTTGTTTTTTATAAAGTGTATAAGCAATACACTAGCTGGGGAGAAAGGGATGTACCAGGTGTTTACGCATTGGGTGTGATAACTCTATTTCCTTTCATGAACATTTTATCTTTTCTGTTCTTTATTTTTTCTCTTTTGCACATAAAATCATATGACTCAGGTAAACCAATAGTATTTATTGCTTTTTTGGTTGTCTTTGGTTTAAATTATTATCGTGTCTATAAAATTGTGACTATTGATAAATTGCTTGAGAAGTGGTCAAAGGTTGAAAGAAGAAAGGAAAAAAGGCTGGGGACTCTAATGTTTGTATACCTTATATTATCGATATTATTTATGGGGCTTTCCTTAGTTCGATAGCTACATTTATAGGCTAGCCAAAGAAGTTACTCTCCTTGACTCCCATTGCTTAATACGTAATGTCGTGCGAAAAGGTAAAAAGGTCTCACTTCAACTTTGTAATTGTTTTTGGGGTTGAAATTAATGTTATTGAATTTGCAAAAATAAGAAGTATTAAAGTCAATGCTGCTCCTATGTTATTAAAAGGAAGTAAAGAGTTAATAGATGAAAAACTTATTACAACAATTACTGGATATAGTTTTTCTATCAAATTTTTAAATCAAGATGATCTTTTTTTGTTTGATAGAATTGTCAGCAATATTTCTGTTCATAATTTATCCAGTCTAACCCCAAAGGCTCGCGAAAGTTGCTCCGCTATCCCTGATTCAATTTAGAAGGCAGATGAATTAAAATAGTAGCCGCCAATATTAATAAAAGAATATTGGCGGTTTTTTTATTGTGCAAATAAGGTATAAAAGTACCTTATAGGTAACATAAAAAAAGTTATGCACATGGGTTATTATGAGTAGGCTTTTTTAGTAGCATGGTCGCGTATAATCATATCCAAAAAATTATCAACCAGTTTTTTAGTATCGCCGTTCAGTTCCTGTATCACTTCAAATTTCTTCAGCAGTTTCTTGTCTTTAATGGCCACTTCTTTATCATTCAGTAAATAATCGGCAGACACGCCCAGGGCATCCGCAATAAGCTTAAGGGCATCGGCAGGCGGTATGCTTGCAGAATGAACCGCCGGAACGCTATGATGAGGGACAAAATTTTAAGCAATATATTTTTGCAAAATAGCGGACACCCCGCCTGTTTTTATATATATCCATAGCGGGAAGATCTTTGACAGTATTGGATGGATATGTACAACTTATGGCAGGTAAACAACTGCCTCATACCCCGCGCCAGTTATTGAAAGCAGCAGGTTGTTAGTAAGGGCAAGCCGCCGCAGCTAAAGCAAGGTGTAAGCATGAAATTGAATTTATACTAAATTTTTAAAAATTTTAATTTAATTGCATGTAAATCAATATGTTGTTAAATTTTATATTCCTCCCTCATCCTCCTTTTTCCCCCGTTTTTTCCTCCCTTATTTACGTTACATTTGCGGTGAGGAAATGGTATATGCACGAGATTGAACCTTTTTATAACTGGCGCCACCTGTACACCGCCGAGAGTGATCCCCGGTCGCCTTTTTTTGGCCGCCATTACAGCGAATTTGAGTATTCGCAAACTATTTACAACTACTATATTCACCCGCAGTGGGACGAGTTTGGCAGCCGTACCCTGTACATGAAAATACTGTATGCCGATTACGAGCAGCAGTTTGTAATTATAGAGTTAATAGGAGAGTGGAACGACGCCATTGAAAACGATATTATGACCTTTAAAAGGGATATAATTGACGAGTTATTTGCTGCTGGCATTACCAAGTATATTTTGATTACGGAGAATGTGCTCAATTTTCACAGCGGGGATAAAGATTATTATATTGAGTGGTTTGAGGAAGTGACCGACGAGGGGGGCTGGATAGTAGCGATTAATATGCCCGGGGCCACACAGCATGACTTTGTGCGTAAAAAACTGAATTACTACATTGAACTGATGAGCATACCCAACTGGCGGGTATTTAAGCCGGAACACCTGTTTGCCAAGATAAATGACGAGATAAGCAGGCGGCTGGATTAAGAACCGGCGGGTGGCAGGGAACGCTTGCGTTCTATTCGCAGCCCGGTACCCCAGCCCAACAGGCAGCCAATGGTATAGCAAAGCATATCGCTCCATTTAAAGC
>DASZUX010000432.1:0-11825 GCA_035547455.1 Chitinophagaceae bacterium | reverse complement strand
TACCACAGTATTGGGGAAATGGCGAACGCTGCTATTGAGATGGGATTGCAATACCTTGTTATCAGCGACCATTCAAAATCTGCATTTTATGCCAATGGCCTTTTTGAAGAACGTATTTTTGCGCAGCATGCTGAGGTTGACGAACTGAATGAGAAGCTGGCGCCTTTTAAAATTTTTAAGAGCATTGAAAGTGATATTTTAAATGACGGGAGTCTTGATTATAGTAATGATGTGCTGGATGGTTTTGACCTGGTAATTGCATCTGTACATAGTAATCTTAAAATGAAAGAAGATAAGGCAATGATGCGTTTACTGTCAGCTATTGAAAATCCCTATACAAGTATATTGGGCCACATGACTGGCCGGCTGCTGTTAAGCCGTAACGGTTACCCGGTTGACCACAAAAAAATTATTGACGCGTGTGCTGCTAATAACGTAGTGATAGAATTGAATGCACATCCAAAAAGACTTGATATTGACTGGCGCTGGATTGACTATTGCCTGCACAAAAATGTACTTATTTCTATTGACCCGGATGCACACAGTATTGACGGATTTAAAGATACGAGGTTTGGAGTGCTGGTAGCCCAAAAAGCAGGGCTTACAAAGGAACAAAACCTCAGTAGTTTTTCACTGCCGCAGTTTGAAGCTTTTGTAAAAGAGCAAAAGGTAAAGCGCCCATAGCGCGCATTTAAGCAGTTGCAACCAGCGGCAGCGACACATAAAAAGTAGTGCCCTTATTAACTTCCGTTTCAAACCAAATACGGCCATTGGCTTTTTCAACAATGCCGTGGCAAATAGCAAGCCCAAGCCCGGTGCCGGATGACTTGGTAGTAAAATTAGGCATGAATATTTTTTGCTGCATATCTGCAGGTATGCCAGTACCATTGTCATGTATAGCAGTAACTACATAACCATTTTCAGCATATTGTGTAATAGTAAGTTCTGCAATGCCTGCTGTAGTTGACGCTTCAATGGCATTTTTTATCAGGTTGGTAAACAGGCGGGTTACCTGTAATTTATCTGCATTAATAATATAGTTATTGTCTCTGCGGGCCCAGGTAATATGTACGTTACTGTCAGCACTGTATAGGTTTACCAGCGATGCAATTACATCGCCAATATCAAAGTTTTCAATTGTTATGTTGCCAATATTGGCAAATTGTGAGAAATCTCCCGCAATTTTTGATAATTGTTCTATCTGTTCAATCAGTGTATTAGCCACCTGCTGCGAAAGCTCTTTTACATTGGGCGAATTATTGCTGATAGCCCGCTGCAGGTATTGTATGCTCAGCTTCATAGGGGTAAGCGGGTTTTTAATTTCATGTGCTACCTGGCGCGCCATTTCGCGCCATGCACCCTCTCTTTCGCTGCGTGCCAGCGCCTGCGCGCTTTGTTCAAGTTTGCGCACCATCTTATTGTATTCGTCTACCAGTGCGCCAATTTCATCCTTTCCGTGCCATGTAATTTCTTCGTTAGCTTTTCCAAGGCTTATTTCCCTCATCTTATTGCCAATAAGCGTAAACGACGATGTTATGCGGCTTGTTACAAGAATGGCTATGCCACCTGCAAAAATGAATATAAGCGCGTTAATGTTAATAAGCGTTACAAGAAAATTGTTTATTTCAAGCTTTAGCTCGTTTTGCGAGTTTAGTGAAGGCACATTTAAATAACCAGCCAGCTCGTTATTCTCATCTCTTACAGCCACATAACAGCTTATATACGATGTTGAGCCTATACGCTCTTTCTGGGTAAATTTTATTTGGTGGTTAAAGTGCAGTGCCGAAAATGCAGCAGGGTGCATTTTATAACTTAGCACCCGCCGGCTGTAGATATAGGGTATTGATGATACCTCAAGGTTGCCGTTTTTGTCGTAATAATTAATATCTGTATTATGCAGCCGGGCAATTTCGTTAATATGCCGTTGTATATCCGTATTGGGCGATTTCTTTAGTGCTTCTTGTATTTCATTCCTTAACACAACCGCGGTGTTGGTTAGCTTTTGTTCGTTACTGTTGTTGAAGCTTATTATAAAAAATGAAATGGTGATACCTCCTATTACAAGAAATGAAAATATGCTGATGGCGATAATAGTTGCCTGTACTTGTGTGCGTATGTTAAACGAGAATGCACGTTTCATATTAACATACTTGAACCTTGTTTTAAACAGCAGGTTGCTGTAGTGTAGTAAAATAATTACCGCAATAAACAGGCAGAAGAGATAAGAAAAGATAGTGAAGGCCGACACAAACCAATCGCCTTTTTTTACTACCACTATTATTTTTTTGTTGCCTGCGTTGTACCACAACTGGCTATACCCGTTTACATTTGTTACAGAATCCTGGAAACGCGGCACCTGCTCTCTTGTAATTGTATCAACAAAGCCATAATCGTTGTTGGATGTTCGTATAAGTTTGTTATTATAATAAACTGCTATAGAATAGTTGGTATTAATATCATCTGTCAGGTCTTTCACCTTATTGAACAGCGCCAGGAAAAAAGCATCTTTTTTATAAAAGCGTGGTACTGCCAGTATAAATATTGAACCGCTAAAAAGCGAATCAGGCGTGTATATTTCCTTTTCATATACGTAGCTGAAGCCGCCGATCATATTCTCATATTCATAAATAAACGGCACACCGGCAGGCTTTGCCTGCGACTGGATAATAGTTTTTATAACATTGTACGAAATGGAATCCTCGTTGTACATCGGGTTATGATTGGCGTCATAAGTGTAAATATGAGTTTCATAATTATTAAGATAACCGGAGAAGTTGTTATTGATGAGACTGTCTTTTATAATATTGTTTTCGTATGCTGAGCCAAAGCGCCAGAAATTGTTGTCAAAAAAAGTATTATCAATACTGCTTATTGACATATTTAGCAGTTCAAGTGTTTGCCTGTCTGTTTGAATGCTGTAGTTGGCAGCAATTGTTTTTCTTTTTGCAAGCTCCATCGAATTAACACGATACGCTATAAGGGCGGTAGCAGAAACCATAAAAAAGATAGCCCAGAAGAGAAAAAACGGCGACTCAATAATAGCTGTTGCAGAATCTTTTTGCCTGTTTTGAAGTATTACAAGGTAAATAATAAACCATGCCAATACTAAAAAGCTGGCATTAGTGCCGGAAGGATTGATGAAAGACCTTATAGTGATAAACACAAGCCCTATAACAAGTACAATAACCAGTTTTTGATAAACGCTGCCCTGCAGGTGTTGTACCGGTTTTATAAGCAGATGCGACAGGTAAAATAGGGAGAGCATCAGCAGGCAAATAATTACGAAGCTGGTAATTATGTAATAGTCAATGGTAAAAAAATTGGTTACTTCAAACCGTATGTTTGAATTACTTACTATGCCGGTTATAATGTCCTGCAGGGAGTAAACCATAAACATAAGTACTGTTAATGATGCAACGGCAAACGCTGTCATTAATTTGCCGCCGGGCAACGGCCGGCCGTTTGCAAAAAAAGCAGGCCTGTTAAACTTGATAAAAGAAGTAATCCAAAAAAGCAATACGCTGTTAATAAGCATATCGCCCAATGAGTTGTTAAGACTGCCAAACGGCATGTTACTTAATTCCGTAAAAAGGCTTAGCTGCCTGAAATGAAACGGGAATGGATAGTTGTACGATACGAATCTTAATATAAACACTACCAATACAAGAAAGGCTAATGCTCTTGGAAAACCCTGCGCGGCCACCAGGTCGGTTGCTATACTGTTAATAAAAACAATAAGCAATATAACAGCCATTACGCGCAAAAGGGTTGAAAAGGTTCCTGGCTGATCGTTATTAACGTACAACTTGTTTTTTATCCTGAAAAGTTCATTGCCTTTTGAGTTTTTAATTGCAGGGGCATCAGGATCGGTGGTAATAATATAACGGCTTTCAAGCTCAGGAAAATTTTGAAAACCGGGCTGCAGCGAATCGTCCTGCAGTAAAAAAGCCCATCTTATAGGTACCATGCAGGCCAGAATGTAACGCCTGTTATTTATTACTGTTGTATGCTTTATGTAGTCAAACGCGCCATTTGGGTAGTTTAAAAAATAATAGCCATCCGGTCTCAAAACATCCCCCGGGTTTAATTCCATTGTGTTGGTGTTCCAGTAAATTTCCTGTGGCAGGCCGCTATTACCGGCCGTATAACAAAAAACACCAAATACTTCCTGCTGTAGTTTTTGCGTTACTTGCGAAGCCCGGCCTGACACGATTTTTTTTAATGCGGCAGAATCATTTACAAGTGTTTCAAATTTTTTTTCCTGGGTTTGTATATAGGTTTCCAGTGCAATAGTCACCTTTTTAGGAGAGGAGCTGTAAGAGAAATAATTGGTAAATAAAAATGAAATAGTGTACAGCCAGGCAGCCGTAATAACAATATAACCGTGTTTGTAAACAGCTTTTTTAATTACCTGGATCAAGCATTATTATTTTCTTTTTTTACCCGGTTCCAAATGGCATCCATTTCCGCCAGTGTCATGTCGTTTAGCTCCCTGCCTTGTTTTTTTGCTTCTTCTTCCATCCTGGTAAACCGGTATATAAATTTTTTATTGGTAAGTTCTAAAACACCTTCGGCATCTATACGCAAAAATCGTGCATAGTTTACCAGGCTAAACAAAATATCGCCAAATTCGGCCTCAATGTTATCCTGGCTACCCTCTTCAATAGCCTCCTGCAATTCCTGTATTTCTTCTTCCACTTTCTTCCAAACATCCTCTTTATTCTCCCATTCAAAACCTGCCTGTTTTGCTTTTTCCTGTATGCGGGCAGCTTTTACCATGGCTGGTAATGCAGAAGGCACCCCTGAGAGCACTGACTTTTTGCCTTCCTTCATTTTTATTTTTTCCCAGTTTTTCTTTACATCGTCTTCATTCTCCACTTTTACATCGCCGTAAATATGTGGATGGCGTATAATAAGTTTGTTACAAATAGTATCCAATACATCGTTAAGAGTAAACTTGCCTTGCTCTGTGCCTATCCTGGCATAAAATATAATGTGCAGCATCAGGTCTCCTAACTCCTCTTTTAAATTCTGCCAGTCTTTATTGGTTATAGCATCTGCCAGCTCATAAGTTTCTTCTATAGTCATTGGCCGCAGGGTATCAATGGTTTGTTTCCTGTCCCACGGGCATTTTTCGCGCAGGTCATCCATTATCTGCACAAGCCTTAAAAAGTTATCTGCATGTTTATCGGTCATAAGTATTGTTAAAAAGTAAGGAAAGATATAAATGCAAAAACAGCAAATAAAAGCGCCATTACAACAAACGCAATTGTATTAAGCAGCAGCCATTTAAAAATTGTTTTGGCGCGGCGCTGCTGGTAAAAATTACGCATGGCTTTATACGTATAATATACAATATATATCCAGAAAGGTATGGTAAGATACTCCACCCATGATGCATGGGGAAGATCAGAGATTTTGTTAAGCGCCAATATTATAAAGGCCAGCACAAAAATACCGCAATACAGGTGTACCGAAAAAATAACGTGATCTACATAATAATACTGCTTTCGCCGCACATATAAAAGCTGTAATATAAGCGCAAACAATGGTAGCGAAATAAACATAAGCTGGGGGAAGGAGTGAAGGAATTTTTCTGAAAGCCGCTCAATTATTTCCTTTTCATTTTTGCCATATTCTTCATTTACTTCTATACTTCGCCTGTTTACCATGCGTATAAACCATCCGTCTCTTTTATTTTCAGGCAAGGCAAGCTGAGCGGAATCATATTGCTGCATGGTTTTGTAATGCGCCGTATCACTGTCATTGTCGTCGTCATCATCATCTATATCAAGCACCTGGTTTTTTTTAGTGCTGTCTTTTTGCAAAAGAGCTATTTTGTCTTCTGTTTTTTTAATTTTTTTCCTTATAGCTTTTTTAGCTTCTTCGGGTATGTATTTATTGCCAAGCTGCAAAGTGTACTCAATTTTTGTTTTTTCCAGCTTTGCCTGCACTTCTGCAGCAGTTATGTTTTTGTGCTTGCGGTTTATAGTAATAGCATTATCAGGCTTAAAAAGCTGAAGGAAAAACAAAAAGAAAATTGCCGAGGCAAATACGTACATGCGTATTGGGTTAAGATACGAGTTGCGTTTGCCTTTAATATATTCTTTTGAAAGAAAGCCTGGCTTTAATAACAGGTATTTTGAAGTGCTGAAAAATTTTCCGTCAAAATGTGTAACATCATATACAAAATGCGTAACAAGGTGCCAGAAGGTCTCTTTTGGTTCAAGATTTTCCTGCCCGCATACATGGCAATACCTGCCAATAAGTTGCGTATTGCAGTTAAGACATACTTTTTCTTCCCGTTCTTTAAGGTGTGACACTCCGTTAAAATTTGACTAAAAATACATAACCCATGCGTAGCTGCAATATATAGTTTATACTTGTTTTTGACGTTATTACGTTACCCAAGTATTTTTGATGCTTAAAGAAAACTATGAAACTGTGTTTTTTTATACTATTTACCGCTTTTATATGCTGCCAGGCCTGCAGCCAATATTACTATAACGATATTGTAGCGCTCAAGGAAACCAACCGGCAATACCAGGCCATAAAAAATGCCCGTATAACAAATATAACCGCGCAAAGCTTTGAGGCAAACGGGCAGGCAACTGAAGGGTTTTTGTTAAAACAGGAGGTTGGTAACGGCGGTAACACGATTACTACTACATCGGGTATTTCATCTGCCGCTGAATCCGTGTCAGTAAATTATTACGATGGCACTCACCTTGTTAAAACAGTGGACAACAGCACCAATATTATAAGTACGGTTGAATATGGGTATGATGCGGCAGGCAACATTGAAACCATACGTACCACTACGGTAGATACTTTTATGAACTCGAACAGCGAAGAATTGCATGAGTGGAAGTTTGCTGGTAACCAACCAACGGCAATGTTGCGGATAAAAGACAAGAGTGATACCACCACGGTAGAATTTGTAAAAGACGAACAGGGAAATATTGCCGAAGAGCACTGGAAAAAAAAAGGTAAAACAGTAGAAAACTATTTTTACTATTATAATGACGCGCACCAGCTAACTGATATTGTGCGCTATAATACGGTGGCTAAGCGGATGCTGCCAGATTTTCTATTCAACTATAACGAGGCAGGGCTGGTTACCCAGCTTACGCAGGTACACCTTAATACAGGAAGTTACCTTATATGGAAGTACAGTTATAATACCAATAACCTTAAACAAACAGAAACCTGCTTTGATAAAAAAAAGGAACTGGTAGGGCGTATTGAATATAATTACCGGTAATAGGCAGATGCCTGATTTTTTCGGTGAAAATCAATGTATAGCAAGTTAATCAAACGTTTGATTAATGTTAATATATTATTACCTTTGCCGCTATGGGGAAATGTTTTACATGGATAAGAAAGAACAAATAATAAATGCAGCTATTGAGCTGTTTGCGCAAAAAGGTTTTGAAGGCACCAGCATACGTGACCTTGCCTCCAAAGCGGATGTTAATGTGGCGATGATTAATTATTATTTTGGTTCAAAGGAAAAATTGTTTGAAGCGTTGGTGGAGATGAAAGCTGCTACAACGCGTGGTACACTTGAAAGTTTTATGAATGACAAAAACCTTTCCTCCATACAAAAGATTGATCGTATAATTGACTCCTATATAGAGCGGTTATTTAGCAACCGTATGTTTCACAGGGTGATACACCAGGAACTGATGCTGAATCAGCGAGAAGCGCTTCAGCACATTATAACCAATATGCTGTACCCAAACACGCTTATTATTAAAAGCATCATAGAGGATGGTGTAAAAAAGAAAGAGTTCAGGAAGGTGGATGCGGAACTGACTATATCAACCCTGGTTGGTACCATTAACCAGGTGTTGCTGTCAAAAAAATATTGTCTCAAGCTGCTTGACAAAGAGCCCGGTTATGTACCATACGAAGACCCTGTATTTATTAAACGCATGTCAACACACCTTAAGCAGTTAATGCACGCCCACCTAACGCTGTAATCTTTTGTTGCCGTCTATTCAAGCTCCTTCATTACTTTGGCTGGTACGGCCTTTTTATTTACCAGTACCGATATTGTATTGATGGCAAAATAGGGCATGCTTACGTAAACATAACCTTTAAATGGCCCGCGGTCGCCATACGAGTTTTTAACGATGAAGTATTCTTTTCCCTGCGAATCTTTGGAAATGCCTGTTATTTGCATAAGATGGTCATCCTGGGTAACCTGCTTATCAAAAAGCTCCTGCCTTATGGCAGCATTAAAGGGGCGTTCTGTAAAACCAGGCAGCGCTTTGGAGTCTTCTTTGCTGTTTACCCACATGGCAAGCCCTTTTCTTGTTTGAAAGCCCCAGTTGCTTACATCGGCGTCCCACGTAAGTGTGTAGCCATTCATAATGCAGTCTTTTACAGTTTGCATAAACTCATTCAGCGGCAGGTTATAGTAGCTGTTGCTGTTATAGTTGTCCTGCACTTCCATTACAAATGCCGAGTAATAAGGGTGGTGGGTAAAAGAGGTAAGACCTATAAAATCGCTTGGTTTTTGTGTAACGTATTCTGCTGCAAAAGTTAATGGTGTATAATGTTTGCCATTATAATCAAAGGCTGCAGGCGGGTGGCCCAGGTAGCTATTGAGTATATTAACAAATCCCTCTTTCCATGTGGAGGGAATACTGTCTTTATTGTTAGCCAGTATGCTATCAAGATAAGCTCTTAATACACTTTCCATCTTATAGTCATGGCTCATTACAGTATCCTTGCCAACACCCGGGTAAATGGCTTGCGGCATTGCCCCATATTCCGCCACGGCATTTAACATGTCCTGGCCAAGGCCGCCTTCTGCAAAACGTGTATTACCACGGCGGCGGATATATTTTACAGCCTTGTCAATATACAGGTTCCATACAGTAAACGTTTCTGATAGGTCTAATTCAGGTTTCCCCTTCTGCAGCATCTCACTTTCTGTCATGGCTGTAGATGAAAAGCACCAGCATGTACCTGAGGAATACTGGTTTTTTACCGGCGTTGCTATATTATTTTTTATAATAGTAAAACCGTTGGATTGTGCTGAAAGATTAAGAGAGAAAACAATTGATAAAACAGTTAGAATTTTATGCCGCATACTGGTTATTTGAGCCTGAAAGTAGTAATTAATTGATTAATTTTTTGCGTAAATGCCAGCAATTCTTCCCGCTGGCCGCGGATAAAGCTGTTATTATCCAATTTGCCCAGTACTTCGTCCATTTCTTTTTGATTACTATAGGCCATTTTACGGTACGGGTTTGCATAATCTTTTGCACGGGAGGCATAAATAGCATTGGTTATCCATTCTTTTGTTGCCAGCGTTTCTTCCAGCAAGGCCTTTAGTTGAGTAGTGGTTATATTTGCCAGGGCTATACCTGTTATCTCCTCCAGGCAGGCAAAAGCGTGCGCCGCCTTTTGTGCCTTGTATTTTGCACCCTGTTCTTCATACCAGCTATGCACCTCCTCCCATGACTGTATTTTTCCGCTGCGTACTTTTTTCCTGAAAGCATCCACTTCTTTTACGGGCATCAATTGCCCGCCAACATTAACCCAGGTATCTCTTTTTAGCTTAACCGGTAAGGCTTTTACAAGTGCAGCTTGCGTTTTTAAATTACTATCTTCTGCTAATTGTATTAAATGATTGCAGCCGTAGTAGCGTATCATGGTAATAAACAGGTTGTACGCCTGCTGCACCTTTGTAATAATTGTTTTTCGTTTAGTGTTTTCAAAGCCACCGGCCAGTACTTCAAGCCCGTTAACTACACTATTCTGCTCATCAAGCAATTTTTTTCCCGCTTTCACATAATCTTTTTCATTATGCTCTTTGTTATCTTTTTGGTAGCAATACCATGCTTTCCCGGTAAATAGCTGCAAAAGGTATAGCCCATCAAACATTTCGTTTACGCTGTCGGGTGCAAGAAAATCATATTCCAATGCTTGTAAGCGCTCATCCCGTTTGTCGCGGTCACCGTACTTCCATGCATTTCGCGCAAGCGCATACATATTGTACATAAACCAGTAGGCGGGCATTATGCTGAGCTGGTTTTTTGATTCATTGTTACTTACCAGGCAAAAAGGGATGGGTATGTTAAGTTCGTATGGATAGGAGCCTTTAGCAAGTATGGTAAAGCTTGCTACTTTGGTATTGTGCTTAAGACTTACGCACAGGCCTGGCCAAAAGCCACGCCCTGCAATAATTTCGCCGTCAGCCCCGCGGGAATTATGATTGCTGCCAATGGTAGCCCCTGCCGGTATGTTGCTTTGCCCCATAACGAGTGCTGCACACAGGAAAGAATTGTTATGATGCTGCTCGTGTGCGGGGAAAATAAGGGAATTAAGCACTTCGCAGCAGGATATGGTTGCATTGTTGCCGAGATAGGAGTTGATAAGCCTTGCACCATATTTTAATTGCGAATGCGATGCCATAATAAACCGTACTGCCTTAACACCATAAAATATCCTGCAGCCGTGATTGATTATGCCGTTTACCAGCTCGCAGCCCTCGCCAATTTGTGTTATGCCTTCAGGACCGCTTTGTATAGTAAGATTTTTTAATTTATTAGCGCCTTTTATGTAGGCGTCGCTTCCTATCCAAACATCTTTTATAATCGCACAATTTTTAATCACGGTCCGGTCGCCAACTTTACCATAATAGCCAAGTTGTTTATTAAATTTCTGTTCAGTAAATGCTTTAAATTTTTGCAGCAGTTCTTCGTCATCACGGTATTTGCTCCATAACCAGGCATCACCAGGCAGCATTCCGCTAAAAGGTATTACACTGCGGCCTCCATTTTCGTTGCATATTTCCAGCCAAATGCGTATGCTCTCATCTTCCCCTTCTTTTACAATACCATTACCAAACTTGGCGCGGTTGGTAGTAGCCAGTTCATTTACATTTACTATAATTACTTCGTTGCCAATAATATAGTGGGCCAGGTAATTAACATTGTCAATTACTACGTTATCGCCAAAATCGCAGCTTATAATGGTGCTGTTATATAAGCCAACTGGTACCTTTAAATCGCTGTATTCAAGGCAGTAAGGCTCCAGTTTGCCAATACGCACCAGGCCGTAAAATTTGCAGTTTTTCACCAGTTCCGGGTTAAAAGCATCGCTCACCAGTATTTTATTCCAGTCATCACTGGTATTGCGGTTTTTTACCAGGGCTTCAATTTCGTAGGCTGTAAGCCTGCGGTACTCAATACCACTTCGGTCCTGCATTTTGCGCAGGTAATATTCATCTTTGCCTTCAGGCAGGTATTGCGGAGGAATGAAATTGCCCCCCAATGATTGTACGGATGACTTGACGATAGTGTTTCTTGCCATAGTTAGAATATAAGCTAAAACTACAAAAATTTAATAACACTACCCCGGGCCGGGTATTACATGTTTAATTGGCCCCTTATATAAGACATATAGGAGTTAACAATTAATTAGGGGCGGGCGTGCAATAATTTGCTATGTTTATCTTGTTAACCATTAAACGTAGCTAAAGAAAAATAGTCATAGCTGAATGAACATAAATCTACACGT
Source organism: Chitinophagaceae bacterium (assembly GCA_035547455.1). Taxonomy (GTDB): domain Bacteria; phylum Bacteroidota; class Bacteroidia; order Chitinophagales; family Chitinophagaceae; genus JABDFW01. The sequence goes on along the minus strand of DASZUX010000432.1, from coordinate 287 downwards.
ATGAAATCCCTTCGTGCTGCAATAATTTGCATTACCCTGTGTGCATTCACCGCCTGGCGTGGTAATGCACAAAACGTATGGCCAAAATCCATCACCGCAGATGATGGAACGCTTATAAAAATTTACGAACCCGAGCCGGAATCATTTGATGGGAATACGTTAAAGTCAAAGTCTGTAATTTCCATCCTGGATAAAGATAGTATAAGCCCTATTTTTGGTACATTCTGGTCAATATCAACAGTGCAGGCAGATAAGGTTAATAAGTTAGTAAACATTATCTCTGTAAA
>DASZUX010000431.1:0-9868 GCA_035547455.1 Chitinophagaceae bacterium | reverse complement strand
CTTAAAATTAGCAATATACACAGAGCCGATTGGGTAATGTTTGCCACGATATTATTTACTATAAGCACAACGGAGAAAAAAATAATGATATAAGGTGTTACCGGGTAACCTACCACCTTTGCCTTTACAATACCTTGTTTTTTCATCTTTATCAACCCCCATGCAGTCAGGCCGAAGAAAACGTAACTGGCCAGCACTACAAGATCTGTCAGCATATCAAATGTGCCAGTGGCTACCAGAATACAACTCCACACTCCTGAAAAAATAAGCGAAATGTGTGGTGTGCGAAAAACCGTATGTACTGCGGCTGCCTGTTTAAAAAACCTGTTTTCCTGTGCCATACGGTAATATAACCGCGGGTACACTAAAATACAGGCATTGGCTGCCCCAAAGGTGCAGGTCATTATCAGTACGGATATTATTACAGCCCCTGCCCTGCCCATCATTGTACCGGCTGCTTCTGATGCCGCTATTTTGTTCTCATCAATGGCTGCAAGCTGTGGTATGGACAGCACCCGCATAAAGCCATAATTAAGCATTACATACAGGAACATGGCAATAGCCACGCCACCTACAATTGCCAGCGGCAGGTTACGCTCAGGCCGTTTAACTTCACCAGCAATAAAAGTAATATTAGCCCAGCCGTCGTACGCCCAGAGGGCGCTTATTAAAGCAGAAAAGAACAGGCTCAGGTAGCTTAGCGAAAAACGCGGCTCTGCTATAGCTGGCCCCGTTTGTTGGTGCGCCGGGCCCTGCACATATAAAAGACTTGCGCCAATAAGCAACAGTATGCCCAATATTTTAGCGGTAGTTACAATATTATTTACTATGCCGCCCTGTTTTATGCCGCGATAATTTACGCATGTAAGCAGGCTGATAGTTATGACAGCAAAAATTTTTACTCCTGTATCGCCCAATGGCAATGGTATAAGTGTATTAAACGACTGTGAAAACACAAAGGCCAGCGCAGCTATTGCCCCGCTGCCGGTAATGGTAAAAAAACTCCAGCCGAAAAGAAAGGCCGTAAAATCGCCAAAAGCAGTTTTAAGGTACTCGTAAATACCGCCAGTGCGGTTAGTGGTTGTAGCAAGGCCTGCATAAGTAAATGCGCCAAACATACTTACGAGGCCGGCCAACACCCATGCAAGCAGTATGTATTTATCCGAGCCAAGTTTTTGCGCCATCGGCGCTATTTTCTTAAAAGTGCCTGAGCCTATCATCAGGCCGGCTACCAGCAGGGTACTGGTAAATAAGCCTATCGCCCGGTTGAGAGAGGTTTTCTCATTATGCATAACTTAAAGCTAAGCGTTGCAGGTGAGTGTAAAAAATTTTGATTGATACAGCCTTTTCCTGTGCCGGGTATGAAGGAATACATATAATTGCTGCCCCGCGTTACATTTGTGCCTCTAATGTTTTTATTACTTCTCCCGGTAAAAATTGTGAGGCATCGCCGTGGTGCTTTAGTATGTCGCGCACAATAGTTGAGGCTATTGAAGTGTACTGCGGCTCGCAAGTGAGGAAAATAGTTTCTATGCTTTTGTCCATTGTGCGGTTAGCATCAGCTATAGCTTTCTCGTATTCAAAATCACTTACAAAGCGTATACCGCGCAGAATGTATTTAGCGCCTACCTGCTTACAAAAGTTAATAGTCAGCCCCTCATATACCATACACTCTACCTGCGGCTGGTTGTTGTAAATAGCGTTAAACCATGCCATGCGCTGGTCTGATGAAAACATTGGCTTTTTGGCAGCATTAATGCCTATACCCACAATAATTTTATCAAACAGCGGCAATGCACGGTTTATAATGTCCACATGTCCAAGCGTAACAGGGTCAAATGTTCCGGGAAATAAGCAGATTTTTGACATTACAACAGGTTTTGATGAAAATGAAGGTAGAGAATATCCCGTAATCTTTCAATTTGAAAAACCAATTATCAATCCCGTTACATTCCGGGCTTTTTTGCAAACGCAACCAGGTTAACATCAACCAGTTCAAGGGAAGTAACCATGTGCTCAACCGTTTGCTTATACTTTTTAAAGTGCGGTGTTTCAATATGTGCTTTGTATGCAGCCGAATCCGCGTATATCTCAAGTATTGTAATGTGCGAAGGGGCTTTTTTGTCAGCAACTGCATAATAAGTAAGTACACCAGGCTCCAGGCGTATTGCGGTAGTCATTTGTTCCTTCAGCGCCGTGTTATACTGTTCCAGTTGCGCCGGATCAACCTGGATTTTTGCTAACCGTACCACCTGGTCTTTGGACTGAGCCATAGTTTTATTAAGTGAAAAAGCAAGAATAAATGTAGCAATAAATAACGGCAGCCGGGTATAAAGGCTTAATTGCATATAATGCCAGTTTACTATTTTTAAATGTTGTATTTGCCTGCGTTTAAAACACTGCGGGGCGATACACAACTAAAGCTAACACAATACCGTGTAAAATTAATTTTCCCGGTTGGCCAGCAGGTACAACGCCGCCATTCTAACAGCAACGCCATTTTCCACCTGGTTAAGAATGATAGAGTGCGGCCCGTCGGCAACATCGCTGTCCAGTTCAACACCACGGTTTATAGGGCCCGGGTGCATTATTACGATTTCTTTACCAAGGCTGTCCAGCAACCGCCTGCTGATACCGTAAGCGAGATTATACTCCCTTAAAGAAGAAAACAGCGGCTGATTTTGACGTTCAAGCTGTATGCGCAGCACATTGGCCACATCACACCATTGCAGGGCTTCTTTAATATTGTAGGTAACACGCACGCCCAGCGCATCAGTAATGTATTTGGGAATAAGTGTGGGAGGCCCTGCCACCATTACTTCGGCGCCCATTTTACCCAGCAGGTAAATATTGCTAAGCGCAACACGGCTATGCATAATATCGCCGATGATGGCCACCTTCAACCCTTCCAGCCTGCCGGTTTTTTCCTGCATGCTGAAGGAATCAAGCAGTGCCTGTGTTGGATGCTCATTAATGCCGTCGCCTGCATTAATAATGGCTGCAGGAATGTGTTTGGCAAGAAAATGCGGTGCGCCGCTGGCACTGTGCCGCATAACTACCATATCCACCTTCATGCTTAAAATATTATTTACCGTATCAAGCAGGGTTTCGCCTTTTGCAACAGACGAAGCGCTGGCGGTGAAGTTAAGCGTATCGGCACTTAACCTGCGTTCTGCCAGCTCAAACGACATGCGCGTACGGGTAGAGTTTTCGAAAAAAAGGTTGACGATGGTTACATCGCGCAATGAAGGAACTTTTTTAACCGGTCTTTGTAAAACTTCTTTAAACTGTGCTGCTGTGGAAAGAATAAGCTGGATGTCCTCCCTGTTGAGGTCTTTAATACCCAGCAGATGTTGCGTAGATAGTGCCATTAAAAAGCGAAGATATAGTAAAGTTTGGAGTTTTAAGAAGGCTGTTTGTACGTTACTGAATAACAAGTGTATAAACCGTATTCATTTGCGTATTAAAACTGCAAACACCATCACTACCCCATTGCGCATTTACTGCGCCACCATTGGCGCTGACAGTAAATTTTTCGCCACCGTGCAGTTTTATACTACATGGTTTACCGGCCTTTGACAATACATTCACTTTCTGCACCTTGCCGTTTTTCCACTGTATGCTAATTTCAAAATCTCCGCGGGCCACCATGCCTTTTATGTCACCCTCTTTCCATTCCACAGGTATTGCCGGTAAAATATCAATAGCGCTTTCGTTGCTTTGCAGCACCATTTCTGCAATACCTGCGGCACTGCCAAATGTGCCATCCACCTGCATTACGGTACCACCCTTGGCAAAAAACTGGGGAAAGCACTGGTCATTCAAATATCCTTTAAACACTTTATACGCCCTGTCTCCGTCTAGCAGTCTTGCCCACAAACATATTTTCCACGCCCTGCTCCAGCCAGCGCTGGCATCCCCTCTTTCTTCCATCAGCTTTTTTACAGCATCCATCAGTTCCGGGGTTTTTGCCGGAGAAATAACATTGCCGGGGTAGAGCCCGTACAATGGCGACATGTGCCGGTGCTTGTCTTCCAGTTGCCCCCAGTCATCTGCCCACTCCTGCAGCATACCGTTTTTGCCAATTTGCGGGGGTACCAGCTTTGCACGGGCCTGCATCACTTTTGCCGCAAAAGCTGTATCTGTTTTTAAAATACTGCATGCCTGTGCATAATAACCAAACAGGTCGTGCAATATCTGCATGTCTATTGAGGAGCCTGCGCATATAGTAGTACCGGGCAGGTTTATACCGGTAACCTCGTCATAGTATTCGCCGTTACCGGGCCGTAAGGGAAAATTCTCCGGCGAGTTTGACGGGTTTGTTACCAGCCACTTGCCATTGGGGTGCATCACCAGAAAGTCCATAAAAAACTGTATAGCCCCCTTCATTACAGGGTAGATGCTGCGCAAGTATGTTGAGTCTGCGGTAAACAGGTAATGTTCCCACAACTCGTTGGTAAGCCAGGCGCCGCCAACTGTAAACGTACCCCAGGTAGGGCCATCCATGGGCGCCGCCACACGCCATAAATCGGTATTCTGGTGCAATACCCAGCCCCGGCAATTATAATGCTCCTTTGCCACCTTACCGCCCTCATCCATAATGTCCTTCATCATGTGGGTAAGCGGCTCTTCGCATTCAGGCAGGTTGGCGCTTTCCACAGGCCAGTAATTCATTTGAGTGTTTATGTTGGTAGTATATTTGGCATCCCACATAGGATTGGCATCCTGGTTCCAGATGCCCTGCAGGTTAGCAGGCTGTGTGCCTGGGCGCGAACAGGCTATCATTGCATACCGCGCAAACTGGTAGCATAATGCGGCCAGCGAGGGGTCGGCACTATGCTGGATAGCCTTCATTCTTTCATTAGTGGGCAGAAAAGAACTATCAGTATTGGCGAGATGGAAGGACACCCTGCCAAACAGGTTTTGATAATCGTTTAATGCGTGCATAAAAATGCCGGCATAGCTATTAGCATTTATAGCCTGCAATACATCCATGACGCGTTTATGCTGGTTTGCCGAAACATCTTTATAATTTACAAAATTGGTTGCCGCCGTAAAATACAGGGTAACGGCATTAGCATTTTCCACGTTAAGATTAATGTTATCCGTAACCGTTACAGCACCTCCGTCAGCAAATGCCTTTACCCGCGCTTCGTAGCGTAATGCGCCTTTAATACCAAGATAGTCGCCGGATTTACCGGTAAGCACAAGGCAATTGCTGCCATCGCTGTTCATCTGGAAATAATCAGTGGTGTAATTGCTCATTTCCTGGTTGCGTACGCCACGAAGATTGGCAGTAAAAGATATACTGCCCGGCTTATCAGCAGTAATACGCATAACAATTACATTACCCGGGTAAGAGGCAAATACATCCCTTTGGTATGTAACGCCATTTACAGTGTAAACGGTAGAAGTTACGGCGGTAACAAGATTGAGCCATCTTTTGTAACCTGTAACATTTTCTTCCCCTTTAAAGAACAGCATTAAATTGCCAAGACACTGGTATTTTTGCTGCTCAACCGGGTAGCCCATCATTTTACGGCCAAAAAGATTATGGGCCTCCATAAACTTACCTTCAAACACATCTTTCTGTACTTCCGGCAAGGCTTTGTAAGCGCCTTTTACTACGCTGCTGTAAGGGCCGCCACTCCAGTAAGTATCTTCATTTAACTGTATTCTTTCCTGGCCCGGCTTGCCAAATACCATAGCGCCCAGCCTGCCATTACCTACAGGCAATGCTTCCTCCCATTTGGCGGCAGGCCTGTTAAACCAGATTGTTGTTGAGGGATCAAAATTTTTGCCATCTATCGCAGCGGAAATGTTGTCCTGTGCGGATGCGGAATAAAAAACACATATCAGCAGCAGTAAGCAGTATATTCTCATTTGAAGCAAGTTTCGGCAACGGGGGAAATACTTCATTGAAGGGCAATCAGCTTAATTCATGCCATGCTATTATTGACCATGGCAATATTACAGCCTGCACTATCCTACCAGCACTACTTCATCTAAGCCATCTTTCTCCTTCCATTTTACAATCACCTTTTGCTGGGGGAAAGTGTCAATGGCACGGCCAACATAATCAGCCTGTATCGGCAGTTCCCGGTTAAAGCGGCGGTCAACCAGCACACACAGCTCAACTTTTAAAGGACGCCCAAAATCGAGCAGTGCATCCAAAGCCGCACGGGTGGTGCGGCCAGTCCACAAAACATCGTCAATAATCACCACTTTTTTATTTTCAATACTAAATGGTATGTCGGTTTTATTGGCAATTTTTAACTCTTTTCTTACATCGTCTCGGTAAAAAGTAATATCCAGTTTGCCGTACTTTATGGTGGCAGGCGCTACCAGTTGTTTAAGTTCTTCCACAATCCTGTCGCTGACATAGATACCCCTTGGCTGCAAACCAATAATAACGGTATCCTGCAACTGCAGGTGATTTTCTATTACCTGGTGTGCCAGCCTTTTTATTGATAATGCTACCTGTTGTTCAGTAAGAATGGCTTTCAATATGCAATAATTTGGCACTAAAATAATCAACCGGGGCCATTTGCCAAAATCTGCAGGGGCGTTACTGAACAGGTATAAATATATTTTGGCATTTATATTGTTTAAATTAGCAATGTTAAAACTATACACATATTTTGATGAATTCCGACACAGGCAAGGCTGCCTCCGCAGGGTTGTTAACACCCCTAAAAAACTTTTTCGCCGGCATTTACCGCCTGCATGTATTTATGATGCAGTTTTTTAAACAGCTTTTTTTACCGCCATACGAGTGGCGGGAAGTGGTAAACCAGTGTTACGAAATAGGCTGCAAAACCCTGCCATTAATATCGCTTACAGGTTTCATTACCGGGCTTGTGTTTACCAAGCAAAGCCGCCCCTCGCTGTCAGAGTTCGGTGCCGCATCGTGGTTACCATCACTGGTTACCATTGCCATTGTGCGTGCGCTAGCGCCGCTGGTTACATCGCTTATATTAGCAGGCAAAGTAGGCAGCAATATAGGGGCTGAATTAGGCAGCATGCGTGTATCAGAACAAATTGATGCCATGGAAATGACGGCCACCAATCCTTTTAAATTCCTGGTGGTAACACGCATACTGGCATGTACGCTAATGGCGCCGCTGCTGGTAATGTATTCCGGCTGTATTGGTATTTTTGGGGCTTACCTAAATGTGCACACCAATGAACTGACAAGTTTCAGAACGTTTTTACACGATGCTTTTTCTAAAATATCATTTCTTGACCTTTATTCATCTTTCATAAAATCAGCGGTATATGGTTTTACGGTTGGTGTTATAAGTTGCTTTAAAGGATACAATGCTGCTAACGGCACAGTTGGGGTAGGCAAAGCGGCTAACCAGGCCGTTGTAATTTCCATGTTCGCCATTTTTTTGGAAGAAACAGTTATTGTTCAATTTGTAAACTCCTTTTTACGGTAAGCATGCAGCAGCAAAACAACATATTAACCACAAGCCGCGGGGAGCCTGTGATTACCATAAAGGGAGTGTATAAAGCTTTTGGCAACATTAAAGTTCTAAATGGTATTGACCTTGAAGTTTTTCGCGGCGAAAATGTAGTTGTGCTCGGCAGGTCTGGCACAGGCAAATCGGTATTGATTAAAATAATTGCAGGTTTGCTTAAAGCAGACAAGGGCGATGTTTTTGTATTGGGGCATGACATGAACACCATTGCCCCAAAAGAGTTGCAGCTATTGCGGCCCAAAATAGGTTTTTCCTTTCAAAACAGTGCCTTATATGACAGCATGACTGTGAGAGAAAACCTTGAATTTGCGCTTGTGCGCAACAAACCGCATTTGCAGCGCAGCCAAATTGACGAAGCTGTAAAAAAAGTTTTGGCCGATGTGCAACTTTCGGGCAGTATAAACCAGGTGCCTTCTCAATTATCCGGCGGTCAAACAAAACGCATCGGCATTGCCCGCACGCTTATTCTACAGCCGGAAATAATGTTATACGATGAACCAACAGCAGGGTTAGACCCGGTAACATCAATGGAAATAAACAAGCTTATTAACAAAGTACAGGATGAGTATAAAACAACATCCATTATTATTACGCATGACCTTACCTGCGCCAAAACAACCGGCGACAGGGTATTGATGCTGAGCGACGGCATATTTTTACGGCAGGGCAGCTTTGCTGAAGTGTTTAATGCCAATGACGGAATTGTAAAAGATTTTTATGATTATAACTTTATAAACTAGCCTATGAAAAAGAAATTTAACCATAGTGTACTGGTAGGTGTTTTTATAACGGCAGGTTTAATAATATTTGCCCTGGCGGTATTTATTTTGGGCAACCAGCAAAAGGCTTTTGCCAAAGCTTTTACAGTGAAGGCAATTTTCCAGGATGTTAACGGCCTGCAGGCAGGTAATAATGTTTGGCTGTATGGTGTAAAAGTTGGTACGGTAAAAAAGGTAGAATTTTCAGGCGAACAGAAAGTTGAAGTAACCTTAAGCGTAGAAAAAGAGGCCATTACCCGGCTGCATAAAGATGCTACTGCTAAAATAAGTTCAGATGGTTTAATAGGTAACAAGATAATAGTGCTTACAGGCGGCAGCCCAAAAGCGGCCGACATACAGGATGGCGATTATATTAACATTGCCGTAACCCCCGGTACAGATGAAATGCTGGCTATGCTGCAGCAAAACAACCGTAACCTGCTTGCTATTACTACCAATATAAAAGACCTGACCACAAGGCTGGTAAAGGGTGAGGGTTCGCTAGGGCAATTGCTGAAGGATACTACAATGGCAGGCGATGTAAAAAGCGCTATCGCGCATTTTAAGAATGTTGCTACACGCAGCGAAGCAGCAGTGGCCAGCGTACAGCATTTTGCCGAACAACTGCACACACCTGGTACTTTAGCCGATGAACTGGTAACAGATACCACTGTATTTAATACTGTTAAAACCTCTGTGGCTAACCTGCAAAACGCAACACTTTCCCTTCAAAATGCCATGCAAAAGGTAAATATTATTGCGGACAGCCTGCAAAAAGCGGGCAATGCCTTTACAGATACAAAAAAGCCTGTAGGTATGATTTTAAACGACGAACAGGTAGCGCAGGATTTAAGGCTGATGATTGATAACCTTGAAGCCAGCAGCCAAAAACTAAACGACGACCTTGAGGCGCTGCAACACAATTTTTTGCTGCGCGGCTTTTTTAGAAAACGGGAAAAGGAAAAACAAAAGCAAAATCAATAGCTGGTTATACAAAAGATGCTTCTTCAAAAAGGCTTGCGGGTAATGCTACCTGCTGCAGCAACTTATCTTCCAGCATATTGGCATAATGAGCACCTTTTTTCAGGCGTGCTGCGGTATCGCGCAGGGCAATTACCAGGTCAATTGCAGGATGCGCCATAAGATAAATTTTGTGAACCGGTATAATTCAAATCGTTAAGCTTAAAGCGGGAAAAGTAAAGAATTAAAATACACTCATTCTGCCTTTTAAATAATGCTTTTAATCCTGCCGGCAACTTCTTTCTTGTAATAATAATTCTTTACAACCATGTAACCTGGTTTTTCACTTTTTACGCTTTACCTGCATTCAATTAATACCCTGCCTGTATCATTCCTCTTTTAAAAAAGCATACCTGTAATCAACCGGCGGGTTAAATGTTTCTTTTATAGTGCGGGCACTCAGCCAGCGAAACAGGTTTAGCATGCTGCCGGCCTTATCGTTAGTGCCGCTTGCACGCGCGCCGCCAAAAGGCTGCTGCCCCACCACTGCACCGGTGGGTTTATCATTAATGTAAAAATTGCCTGCTGCATTGCGCAGCCTGTCGGTTGCCTGCAGTATGGCAGCCCTGTCCTGTGCAATAATGGAGCCGGTTAAAGCGTATGGCG
>DASZUX010000430.1:0-5352 GCA_035547455.1 Chitinophagaceae bacterium | reverse complement strand
ATGGCTTCCTGGGTGAAGCACTTGGTCAATTATATGTAAAGCGCTATTTTAACGAGGATGCCAAAAAACGTGTGCTTGCATTGGTAAACAACCTGCAAAAAGCATTTGAAAACAGGATTAATCAACTGGACTGGATGAGCGACAGCACCAAACAAAAGGCTAAAGAAAAATTATATGCAATAACCAAAAAAATAGGCTACCCCGATAAATGGCGCGACTACAGCAAAGTTCAGGTTGACAGGGCTAAATATTTTGAAAATATATTAGCTCTTTATCAAAATGACTATGAGTTTCAACTGGCAAAATTGAATAAACCGGTTGACAGGACAGAGTGGGGCACTACACCTGCCACTGTTACTGCCTATTACAACCCATCTTTTAACGAGATTGTTTTTCCCGCCGGCATCTTGCAATTTCCTTATTTTGATTTTGATGCTGACGATGCTATTAACTACGGTGGTATAGGCATGGTTATAGGCCACGAGATGACACATGCTTTTGATGACCAGGGCGCACAGTTTGACAAAGATGGAAACGTAAAAAACTGGTGGACTAAAGAAGACTATGCCAGGTTTAGGGCAAGAACGCAAAAAGTTGTTGATTTGTATAACTCGTTTACAGTGTTGGATACCGTGCATATTAAAGGAGCCCTTACACTGGGTGAAAATACAGCCGACAATGGCGGCATTGCTATTGCGTATGATGCTTTTAAAATGACACAACAGGGCAAGGATACCACCAAAATAGATGGTTTTACGCCAGACCAGCGTTTCTTCCTGTCTATCGCAAGGATATGGAGGGTTAAAACAAGAGATGCTTTCCTGCGTACGTATGTTAATACCAACCCGCACTCACCTGCTATGTGGCGCGTAAACGGCCCGCTGATGAGCTTTGAACCTTTTTACAAGGCTTTTAATGTGCAGCCCGGCGATAAAAATTACCTGCCTGAAGACAGGAGGATAAAAATTTGGTAAGGCTGCACAAAAGCGTCTTCCCATATTTTTTCCTGCAGGTTATGCTTATGGCAATTTTAACGGGTTAAAGATACGGGCTTGAAAAACCTAAACTTTTCAAGCCTGTTTTAACTTCGGGGCAACTCATAAATAATTTCCATAACAAGCCGCTCCTGTAATTTTCAATCATTACTATTTGAGGTCCCTGGTCAATGGCGAGGTATGAGTTGGCAAACCAAAGAGAGTTAATATTAAATGCATCGCTAAAGCCATATTGCCCCCATATTTTATCCCCTAATTTGTAATAGAAAAACCGCAGTGCATCCATCGCTTCTTTAGGTGCGTATGGTAACGAAGATATGGCGGCTGTGGGTGCAATATACCCTTTGTCATTAGTGGGAGAGCTGGCATTATAACCGCCGTCAATATCACTGGCGGTTAGCCCCCAGCAGTCAGTGCTGTACCCGGCGTATTTGTTTGGGTTATCTACACAATAATGATAATTAATTTTTGTTTGTGCAGTATCCTGCGTCCAGTAATTGGCATAAGCATCTGAAAGCCCGTTGGGGTTAATGCCAAGAAAAGAATAATGTGCAAAAAATAACGGGCCGCCATAATCCGGACCAAGGGATAGCTTTATGCCGTAAAAGGATTTGCCGTTGCGCATGCTGCCATTTTTTGCCCAGCCATTTGTATAAACAGTTGCGGGGATAGCATGAGTGTTAGAGGATGCAGCCAGTACGTAGGTTATCAGCGCTTCATCCCAGCCATTTACCTGCACGTTTACTGCAAAGCCCTGGTCGGGGCTCCAGTTCCAGTAAAGTACATTTTGATTGTTGTTCCTGTACCAGTTCCAGTCAACACCGTTCCATAAATCATTTATGGCATTCCGCAGGTTAATTTCAGCATTATCCGCATCGCGGTTAAAGTATTGCCTTGCACAAAGCAGCCCCTGCATCATATAAGCTGTTTCAACAATATCTCCGCCATTGTCCTGCGGGCTAAAAGGCACAGTAACGCCTGTTGCACCATTAATCCAGTGGGAAAACGCGCCGTGGTATGTTGTACATTTAGTACTTAAAAACGTAACTATTTGGGTAATGCGGTTAAGTGCATCGGCGCGCGAAATAAAATTACGTTCAACCGCTGCCAGCATGGCCATAATACCAAAGCCTGTGCCCCCTGTGGTTACTACATCGCCGCTGGTATTTCTTTCACGTGCCATGCCGCAGGCAGGGTGGCCAAAATCCCAGAAATATTTAAACATTTGTTGCTCAACCAGGGTAAGCAGGGCACTGTCAGATACACGAGGAAATTTATCAGTTGAATCAACCCCCGTAAGCAGGGTTATAGATACAGGGTTAACTAATGCCCCACCTGCCGAAGATGATAAAGAGGCTGCCGTATTAACAACATATTTGCCCAGGCCGCCAAGGGCGGCTGCCGGCTGTATTATTGCTATGGTATTACCAGCCTGCATGGTTACACTGTAATCAACCTTACTGCCGTCAGCGCCTGAAAATGAAACGCCTGCCTGTACAGCGCTTTGCGTAACCGGCGCTGTAAAAGAAAATTTTATGAGCGGCCTGGTTGAAACGCCGGTATAGGTAAGCCCTTTGTAAGTGCCATCAACCGTAAAGCTCAGGCTGTAAGATGAAGGCGTTGCAGGACTGCCTCCGTGTTTTCCACACCCTGCAGCCATTGCGGTACTCAATAAAAAAATAAGTTCTTTAATACGCATGTTGCAATTACATTAGCTGTTTATAAAAAAGCCAAAACTGTTTATGGCAGTTCTGGCTTTACATATACAATAATCAAACCCTAAATTTATTTTCCTGCCGCACCTAATTCATACAGTGCTTTAATATCTGCTGCCCCAAGCACTGTATTATATACTCTTATTTCATCAATGTTGCCAACCATGGGCACTGTCCACGTATCGGCTGATACCTGTTTGCCGGGAATGTTATTATACCACCCGCCAATGATTACTTCATTGGGAACGGTATTTTTGAAATAAGCGGTTCCCCTTTGCTGGTAAGACAGCGTGCCAATACGCTGCCCGTTTGCATATACCTGGAAGATAACATTAGCAGAATCGTATGTAATCATCAGGTTAACCCATTTGTCAGCACCTATGGTGGGTGATTTATACGTACCATCCCCATCGGGGTTCCAGTTGGCGTTCAGGTTATCCTGGGTTCCGCCGTTTACATCTGCATAGTCGGGATGCACTACAAGGTCGGTAGTGTCGCTGGCGGGGTGCTGGCCTGTTTCAAGCAAAAAATTAATATTGCCCCAAAATTGGCCGGGCCTTGCCAGGGTAAACGTTAGAGTGGGGGTAGAGCCATTATTTAAAATTTGCACCCACTCACTTATGGTAAAACTACCGGTTAAACTTTGAAACGCCGGTATTTGTGCAGGATAGTACAAATAGCCGCTGTTTAATTTAAGCGCCTGGCCTCTTACGCCGTTGTCTATATAAGAATCGTTTGCGGTAGCTGAAGGGGTAACGCCGGATATATTTTCAGCCTCTGTTCCGTCAAAACTCCAGTAAGCTATAAGGTTATCAGGCGCCACCTGGCCTGAACTGTCAAAGCCTTCTATTTTGCCTTTATAATCGTCCGGTGATACTGACGGTAAACTATTGGGATTGTCTTTTGAACACGATACCAGCAAGCCGGGTACAATAACCAACGTATATAACAGGCGCTGCAGGTTTTTATATTTCATTTTCATACACTTCGTTTTTGTTTAATAACATAAAAATTAGTAGCCGGGGTTTTGTTTTAAAACACCTTTTGACAAATCAATCTGGGTTTGGGGTATCGGCAGCAACCTGTCCCTGCTGTCAAGGTAGTTTGATTTGCCGGCTGCATGCAATACACTTGTTGCAAGGCCCCAGCGTACAAGGTCAAAAAACCTGTCATGTTCCATTGCAAGTTCTACCCTGCGTTCGTGCTGTATTGCGGCCCTCAGTTCCCCCTGGTCGGTGGTGGTTACAGGCGGTAAAATTGTGTTATCGCCATTACGTGCGCGTGCCCTTACCCACTCAAGTTTTTCCAATGCTTCGGCTATATTCCCGCTTTCATTTGCCGCTTCTGCATACATCAATACAACGTCTGCGTACCTCAAAATTCTTACATTGGTCCACCATCCAAACTGGTCGCCAACAGTGTTGCGTACAGCCGGGTTTGTGTACACTTTTTTGTTATAGCGGGGGTTTGGTTCAGAAGGAAATATTTCACCGTATTCCGTTGGCGACGTGCTTGGGCAAAATAAAACTGTGGCATCTTCCCTTGGGTCGCCGGGTTCGTACGCAGCTACCAGTTGGGCAGACGGCACATTAAAGCCCCAGCCGAGATTATTCCAGTCAACACCGCGCACGCCCTGCACATTAGCATACTGGCACCCGTACGAGTCCTCTTTGTGGTTGGCATCTGCATACGCCTGTATTTCAAAAACTGATTCGCTGCTGTTTTCTCCATCTTCGGTAAAAATTTTATTATATGGGGTATTCAGGTTATACATGCCTGAATTAATTACCATTGAGGCTGCCCCCATTGCGGCCGACCATTTTTGTTCTGTTAAATACACTTTTGCAAGTATGCCGTTGGCTGCGCCACTGGTGGCCCTGCCTATATATTTTGAAGGCCATTGTACCGGCAAGTTCGCAGCAGCGTACTGCAAGTCCTGCTCTATGAAAGGATAGATTACCGACGGGGCTGACTGGCCGACATTGGCGTCAGACACAGTAACAACAGAATCAACCAGGGGAATGTTGCCAAACAACCGCACCAGCATAAAATAAGCATAACCCCTTAAAAATCTTGCTTCGCCCATTGCAGAAGCTTTTACATCATCTGCTGTACCGGTGCTGTCAGTTGCCACCTGGTTTAATACTACGTTGCATTTATTAATTAATGAGTAATAACCCGTCCACAAATCATTGGTCAGGCTGTTGGTGGGTGTAACCGGGAAATCGTCCATCTCTTTTTCAGTAGGTGCATCATCAGGCGTACTGCCTTTGTCGGCATCATCACTTCTAATGCTTGTTGCACCTATAAAACCAAACACTGATACTTCCCACGTGCGCATTTGGGCATAAGCGGCATTTATATATTGATCGTAAGGCCCGCCGCCTGCGGGATATGGGTAATTGTCAGATGTATATTGCCCCAGGGGCTTTCTGTCAAGAAAATCTTTTTTACATCCCGGCAGTATGGCAGCTAAAACGAATAAGGCAAATAGCCCTGTCGTTACCACAGCCGTATTTTTATGTAGATGTTGCATAGTAAGAATGTTTTAATTAGAAACTAAAAAGTAAGGTTTACACCAAAGGAATAAATAGCCGGTACGGGATATACCCCGTTGTCAGCACCCGCAGTTGTGGGGTTTG
>DASZUX010000429.1:0-11099 GCA_035547455.1 Chitinophagaceae bacterium | reverse complement strand
CAAAAGATGCCTATGCGGTGTTTGACCTTAACACCAAAAACATATTGGATAAAGTAACAAAGGCCAATTTCAACTTTGATTCACTTTCAAAAATGTTTTCAGACGATGGCAATGACACAAGCTTTAAAAAAGCTACAACGGAGTGGAATGATATTAAAACTTCCGGCATTGACCTTGACCAGCCGATAATGGGCTTTGTAAAAACAGGCGGCTCAATTATGTCTGGCCAGGCATCAGCATTTGGCTTTGTAATGGCTTTAAAAGATGCATCGGCATTTGAAAAATACCTGAAAAATAAAAATGCAACAAGGGAAATTAAGAAGGGTGAAAATTATTCCTATATGGCCCTTGAAGAAGATTTTATTGCAGGATGGAATGATAATGTAGTAATTTTTGCGGCAAAACATGCGGGCAGTTTCTCCCCCGGTACTTATTCAACAGGCGAGGGCACGCTTACACAGCAGATGCTTACCACCCTTTTTACGCAAAAAGAATCTGAGTCAATAAACAGCGTTGACGGATTTAATAAAATGGTTAAGAACTCCGGGGACATGGCCTTTTTCATAAATGCGGATAACCAGCCTGCAAATCCCCTGCTGGGCATGACAAAGTTTTCGGATCTTACCAAGGGTTCTTATGCAATTGGCACAGCCAGTTTTGATGATGGCAAAATAACATTTTCCTTTACATCACACAGCAGTGATGCTGTGAAAAACCTGGTAGAAAAGTACCCTTCAAAATCTGTTAATCTTAACGATATTGATAAATATCCCTCAAAAATAGAAGCGTTGATTGCTGCTAATTTTGACCCCAGGCTGCTTACAGGCGTGCTTAAATTTCTCGGCGTTGATGAGTTGGCCAATAACACCCTGCAGCAAAATAATTTTGGGTTTACTATTGATGATGTTGTAAAAATATTCCAGGGAGATATTACCCTTATCGGTTCTGATTTTGGCGTAACTACCAAAACAATAAGCTCTTACAACGGCTACCAGTTACCACAACCCGTTACCACTAATGTACCGCAATATAAGCTGCTGTTTAATGCAGGCGTAGCTGATAAAAAAAGTTACAATAAGGTTGCAGGCAGCATGGAAGAAAAAGGCTGGATGGTTGATAATAACGGTCAATACGAAATTCCCGGCCTCGCTTCTGCAGGCTTTACATTAAAAGTTACCGATAAAAATTTTTATATCGCCTCATCACCAGAACTATTGCAACAGTATGAAAGCGGCGCCCCCGGTAAAAGCAGCCTTCCTGCGGACATCCGCAGCAAAATAAACGGTAAAAGCGGCGCATTTTATATTGATATAAACCAGATTTTACAGGCAGTGCCCGCCTCCGGCAGCGAGGAGGATATGCTTGTTTTGGATAAATCAAAGGCGCTTTTTAAAGATATTGTTGCAACGTTTGATGCATCAAAAGGTGGCGAATCATCAGGCCAGATGGAGTTAAGGTTAATGAATGACAAAGAAAACAGCCTTTCGGCCATGCTTCATTTCGTTTTAGATATTGGCAAGTACGAAAAAAGCAGGCATCATAAAATGGATGATTCACCCCTTGGGGACTCAACCAGCACTTTACCCCCGACACCTTCAAAATAAAATTGGATAAAACGTGTAAAAGGGTTGCTCAGGCGACCCTTTTTTTATTTGCTACGACCCCGTGCAAACCATTAGCGTTAATAAAGGCATCACATAAAAAAAGTAACCATATCTTGCAGCTATTTCATTTTACTGTAATTTCACGGCTCGAATTTTTCAAAAAAGAGCAATTTAATATTATATGGCTGAAGTGATATTAATGCCGCGTTTGAGTGATACCATGACAGAAGGTGTTATTGCAGAATGGCATAAAAAAGTAGGCGATCCTGTAAAGAAAGGCGATTTACTTGCAGAAATTGAAACCGATAAGGCTACTATGGAGCTTGAAAGCTACCAGGATGGCACCATACTGCACCTTGGTGCAGCCAAAGGCGCCAAATTGCAGGTAAATGACCTGCTGGCCATTGTTGGCAAAGCCGGTGAGGATGTAAGCGCATTAGTTGCGCAGCACAGCAGCAATGCACCCGCTGCTGCCAAAGCCGCAGAGCAACAACCTGCTGCGGCCGCCCCCGCTGAGCCAGCTGACGCACCTGTACAGGCGCCGGCAATTGATGTTAGCAAAATGGAAGAAGTGGTATTGATGCCGAGGCTTAGCGACACAATGACTGAGGGCGTTATAGCTGCATGGCATAAAAATATTGGCGATGATGTAAAAAAGGGTGAAGTGCTTGCCGAAATAGAAACAGATAAGGCAACCATGGAGCTGGAAAGCTACAAAGATGGCAAATTGCTTTACCAGGGGGCCAAACAGGGTGAAAAAATACAGGTAAATGATTTGCTGTGCATTATAGGCAAAGAAGGTTTTGATGTTAATGCTGTAGTTAATGCACTAAAGGGCAGCGGCGCCGCAGCCCCAACAACTGCGCCAACTGTTAGCCAGGCACCTGCCGCACCTGTTGCTTCAACCACAGCACCGGCGCCGGTAGCGGAACAGCCGGTAGTAAATGAAGGCCGCATACTTGCATCGCCTTTAGCTAAAAAAATAGCACAGGATAGGGGCATTGATTTAAAATATGTAAAAGGCACCGGCGATAACGGCCGTATAATAAAATCTGATGTGGACAGTTACCAGCCTGCGGCATTCCCGGCAGCACCTCAACAGCAAGCTGCCGCTCAACCAGCCAAAGCTGCTGCGCCACAAGCCGCCGCAGGTACTGTTAGCTTTGAAGAAGTACCGGTATCGCAAATGCGTAAAACCATTGCGCGACGCCTTAGCGAAAGCCTGTTTACCGCACCGCACTTTTATCTTACCATGGCTATAGACATGGATGCCTGCGTTGCTGCCCGTGGCAAGCTTAACGAACTGAGCAAAGTAAAAATAAGCTTTAACGATATAGTGCTTAAAGCTACTGCTGCAGCATTAAAGCAACACCCTAAAGTAAACAGTAGCTGGCTGGGCGATAAAATACGCATAAACCACCATGTAAACGTTGGGGTTGCCGTAGCAGTTGAAGAAGGCCTGCTGGTACCTGTAGTACGTTTTGCCGATACTAAATCGCTAAGCCAGATAGCTACCGAAGTAAAGGATTACGCACAAAAAGCAAAGGACAAAAAGCTACAGCCTGCCGACTGGGAAGGCAGCACTTTTACCATATCAAACTTAGGCATGTTTGGCATTGAGCAGTTTACAGCTATTATAAATCCACCCGATGCATGTATACTCGCAGTAGGCGGTATATCACAAGAGCCTGTTGTTAAAAATGGGCAAATTGTACCCGGCAATGTAATGAGGGTAACCTTAAGCTGCGACCACAGGGTGGTTGACGGTGCTACCGGGGCAGCTTTTCTGCAAACCCTTAAAAGCTTGCTGGAAGAGCCGCTACGGATATTGATTTAGTTTTTACAGCTCCTTATATAAAATATAAAGCCCCTCAACTTGTTCTTAAGGGGCTTTATTATTTGGTAACACTCGTTATGAAGCAGATTCGCCTGCTGCAGGCTCAGCCATTGGCGCTTCCGGCATAGCGGGAGCCTCGGGCATTGGGGCCGGTGCAGGAGCTGGTTTTTTAGCTTTTTTTGGCGCAGCCTTTTTGGGGGCAGCCTTCTTTGCAACTTTTTTAGGAGCCGCTTTTTTAGCAGCTTTTTTGGGAGCAGCTTTCTTCGCAGCCTTTTTGGGGGCAGCTTTCTTCGCAGCTTTTTTGGGAGCCGCTTTTTTTGCAGCCTTTTTGGGGGCAGCTTTTTTTGCAGCCTTTTTAGGAGCCGCTTTTTTTGCAGCCTTTTTGGGCGCAGCCTTCTTCGCAGCTTTTTTCACAGCCTTTTTAGGCGCGGCTTTTTTTGCAACTTTCTTTTTATTTGCTTTTGCCATGGGATTAGTTTTATAATTTTAACTGTTAAGATAGAAACATTTTTTTTCATAAATAACGCATGACTAATTTTTTTTTTATTTTTCTCAAAAAAATATCCGCCTCATCAATCAGCAATGCGTTTTTTTAATAAATGCACACTCTTACCAATTTTTAATATGAAGAGATTATTTGCCATCATGTTTTGTACAGCATTTTGTAACGTCCTGTTTGCACAAAAAAGGGATGCTGTTTTTTATATTTTTAAAACCGACTGGACTCCTGCAAAAAATATGACCGAGTGCGTTTATTTTATGCAGCCTGTTAAAGAAGATGATACAACTTTTATTTGCAGGTATTACCAAAAATTGGGGCCTATGGTTAAACAGGAAAGTTATTTTGATTCCGGTCTTTCCATACCAAATGGCAAATTCTTCTGGTTTAACAATGCGGGCAATCTTGACAGTACAGGGTACGTAACGAAAGGGAGAAAAGATAAGAGATGGTATGTTTACGTAGATTCCGCCAAAGCAGTAACCGAATTTGATTACGATAAAGGGACGTTTATAAAAAAGATTGACCTGGCAACCCAAACAGAATATTACCCTGACGGAACAATAAAACAGAAAGCTAAAGACATTGATACAACTACAAAAGTTAGCCATGTATATGTACAGGCAAAGTACCCCGGCGGTGTTACAGCCTGGCAAAAATACCTTGTTCGAAACCTGCAGGTACCTAACAGGTTTAGCAACATAATACATACTGGGTCATGTGCAGTTACAGTAGGTTTTATTATAGATAAAGAAGGCAAGGTTGCAGAAATAGAGATATACCATTCCTGCGAATGGAGTGCAGACAATGAGGCACTGAGGGTTATTAAAAAAAGTGCCAACTGGGTGCCCGCATCTATTGATGGCAGAAAGGTATTATTCCGGCAACGGCAATCGCTCACCTTTTCAGTAAACTAACTTTATAACCCGGGTAACTTATAAAAATATTGCCGAAATTAATTTTCAATAAGTTTTGAAAATTCAGAAATATTATTTTATCTTTGCATTATGAAATTGGCAGAGGCAAAAGAGCAGTTTATTCAAAATTGGGGCGTATTAGGCAGCCAGTGGGGTATTAACCGCACAATGGCACAGGTACATGCCCTTTTACTTGTGGCCAGCAGCCCATTGAGTACGGATGATATAATGGAACAATTGAGTGTAAGCAGGGGTAACGCCAATATGAATATCCGGGAACTGATAGACTGGGATCTTGTATATAAAACCATTGTACCCGGTGACAGGAAGGAATATTTTCGGGCAGAAAAGGATATTTGGAAGGTAGCTACCCGAATTATGCAGCAGCGCAAAAAACGCGAACTTGACCCCATGATAAAGGTACTTAACCAGTTAAGTAACCTGGAAGAAGACAAAAAGGACCCTGAAGTGGTGGCCTTTACAGAAGCCATAGAAAACATAAGAAAGTTTGCAGGTCAGGCCGATAAAACAATGGATATGCTGATAAAAGCTGAAGAAAATTGGTTTTGGGGCAATTTTTTAAAGATGTTTAAATAGCAATTACAAATTGATATAACTATCCCGCTGATTTGCGGGATTTATTTAACAGAAAAATTTCAGTATTTATTGAAAATTTAATAATTATGAATAGTTTAAAACATTTCTATCGCATAACAGATGCCACAATACAGTCAGGATTGCTGGCACTATGGCTTGGGTGCTGTTTTATAAACCGCAGCTATACCCTTAATTTTTACTTTATCACGGGAGCATGGTTTTTTCCGAGCCTTGTGCTGCATTGGCTAATAAGCACTCAAAAACACAAAGGCTCATATGCCTACTTGCTTACGACATCCTGCATTATTATTGGCATATTTATTATCGGGCTTGCTTGCATGCCCATATTGGTGCTTGAGTTGTACATATTATTGGTGCTTGGCCCAATAATGGCGGTTACATTTACTTGCACCAGTATAGCGGAGCTATTGTACTTGCGTAAACGCCCCATCAGCCTTTTAAAATAACAGTTATGACTAATAAAAAAATCATCATTGCAGGCGGCACAGGCTTTATAGGCCACGCATTAGCAGCGTATTTTGGCGGCACCAATACTATTATTATTCTTAGCCGCGGGGGCAACCACGCACACAATAATAATTTTGGCAATTCGCCTTTAGCAGGCAGAAGCGGCAATGTTCACCTTGTACGATGGAATGGTAAAGATGCTGGCGACTGGTGCAAGGAAATAGATGGCGCTGATGTTGTAATTAACCTTACCGGCAAAAGCGTAAACTGCCGCTATACGGCAAAAAATAAACGCGAAATTTTTGACAGCCGTACCAATTCCACCAAAGCGATAGGTAACGCAATATATAACGCAACTGTTCCCCCAAAGTTGTGGCTTAACGCAGCATCTGCCACCATATACCGTAACGCAACCGACAGGCCGCAGGATGAATACACCGGCGAGATAGAAAACGACTTTAGCGTGCAGGTATGCAAATTGTGGGAAAAAACTTTTTTTGACCAGCGCACACCTTTTACGCGTAAAGTAGCATTACGCATGGCTGTTACCTTAGGCAATGGCGGGGTAATGGTGCCCTACCTTAACCTGTGTAAGTTTGGCCTTGGCGGCAGGCAGGGTAGTGGTAAACAAATGTTCAGTTGGGTGCATGCGGAAGATATTTGCCGCGCTGTTGATTTCTTTTTTGAGCATGCTGAACTTGAAGGCGTGTATAACGTATGCAGCCCGAACCCGGTAAGCAACCAAATCTTTATGCAAACACTGCGCCGGGTAACCGGCCATTTCTTCGGCCTTCCCGCTTTTGCATGGATGCTAAAGATTGGCGCTGTGTTAATAGGTACCGAAACAGAGCTGCTGTTAAAAAGTCGCTGGGTAGTACCCGCCAAACTTACAGAAGCAGGTTTCTCTTTCAAATATGCAAAGCTGGATGATGCCTTTACTGCCATTATAAGTCAAATGCCGCGAAAGCGGTATCACCTGTTTTAAATACACGGAAAGCTTTGAATCCTGTCATATTCTTGTTTGCCAGGGTTACAGGGTTTAACAGTGGCAACCCCAGAGATTTTAGCGCATGCATAAATTTCAATTTCAGAAACCTGAAAAAAGCAATTACCACAAGTAAGTTTTAAAGATCCTAAAACCAGTATTGAGTGGTTTTCAACCCTAATCTCTTTTATCACCCAAAACCAACCCACATGAGCCTTCTGCACGATAAACGCCTAAAGTCTGTTGAGTGGAAAGACCTGGTTAACCTCTCCTTTAAAGAAACCATTATTGAGAACACAATCAACCTGCCCTGGCTCGTATTATCGCTTTTTTTAGCCTGGCTTCACTGGTATGTTGCTGCTTTGCCATGTTCATTTATCTTTTTTCTCACAGGCCTGCGGCAGGTACATAACGGATTTCATTATACGCTGGGCACCTCCAAACGGGCAACAGAGATGACTATTGTTGCCAACAGCATATTGATGATGACTGCTATGCACGCCGTAAAGCATAACCATATTCTTCACCATAAATATTGCCTGCAGCAGGCAGACGTGGAAGGACATTGCGCTAAGATGACCGCACTGCAGGCCTTACTTTACGGCCCGGCTTACATTTATCGCCAGCATGCAAACGCGCTGCAACATGGTACCCGCAGCACACGCGTTTATATTACTGCCGAGCTGGCGCTGGCAATTACGTTTGGCATTACAGCCTTTATCCTGCATATTGGCTTTTTACAATACCATGTTATTACCATGGGAATTGGCGAATGCCTTACCGCTTTTTTCGCAGTATGGACGGTTCACCACGGCTGTGATGAAGAATTGTTTGCGCGTACGCTTAATAACAGGTGGAAAAACCGGTTTACCTATAATATGTTTTACCACCTTGAACACCATCTTTTTCCCAAGGTGCCCACCATTAAATTGCCGGAGTTATCTAAACGAATGAAGGAAAAACTACCCGACCTGGATGCGAAAGAAGTATTTTAACACCACACATCATACTTATCCATTTAGCATTACACCTTAGCTATCTTTGCCTGCCTAAATGGTAGTATATGGAAAGGCAATTAATATCTTCCGGCACGGTTTGGGAGAAAAAGTACGGTTACAGCCGCGCCGTAAAGGTGGGTAACCTTGTATTTGTTGCAGGCACCACCGCTGTAGATGAAAATGGCGAAATAGTAGGCATTGGCGACATGTACGCACAAACTGATTTTATTTATAAAAAAATAAACAAAGCGCTGCAACAGGCGGGCGCCGGCATGGCTGATATAGTGCGCATACGCACCTTTATTACTGACATGAGCCGCTACCAGGAGGTGCTAAAATCCCAGGGGGAGGTATTTGAAAATATACGCCCTGCTGCCACCCTTGTTGAGGTTACTGCACTTATTGATGAAAGGTTGCTGGTGGAGATTGAGGCAGATGCAGTGATTGGATAAGCAATTATAGGCTGCATTGGCACAACCATTGCATAAAAAGCCAGGCGATGCAAAACTGCTTCTGTTGCCTTGTAAAAACCAGGGATAATGATACAGGTTGAAATAAGTTAATTTCCTGTGCCTTAGCATAAATGTCTTTCGGCACAGGAAAACCACTTCCGTCAGCCGTAAGTTCCTTAATATCTTCTTATGCTTAGTTTTTCTGTCCCGGCATTACGGCTTATTTGGCTTGCCTTCCTACGCTTCTCTTCCGTGGCAATTTTTGTACTTCTTACCGCTCCCGCACGGGCATGGATCATTACGGCCAATTTTGGGGCCTACCTTAATGGGCTCCTGTTTAACCGGCGAGGGGTCGTCATAATCGTTTTCGTTGGCCGCATAATCGCTGCCTGCCGCATCTACCTGCTCCTTATTAGCACGCATGCGGCTCATATCTGTTTTACGTTCGCGGCCTTCGCGTATAGGGGCGGCATTGCTGCCTTGCTGTTCCGCAGGCAAATCGGCATGGCATAAAAAGTTTACAATCTCTTTATTAAGTCCGCTGTCCATCTGCCTGAAAAGGTTGTAAGCTTCGCCTTTGTATATTACCAGCGGGTCTTTCTGCTCATAATGAGCCGTCTGCACACTCTGTTTCAGGTCGTCCATAGCACGCAGATGCTCCTTCCATGCTTCATCAATAAAGGCCAGTGTAACAGTTCTTTCCACTGCATTTACCAACTCCGCACCGTTTGATTTGATCGTTTTATCAAGATTAGCTAATACCTGCAAACCTTTTCTGCCATCAGTAAAAGGAACAACCACGTTTTCAACACTCGCCGGCTGTGTTTGACGTATGTTTTTAAACACCGGCAATACACGTGTCATCAAATCCTGTTTCTGGCGTTTATAGTTGGCAGAAACTTCCTCGTATAACCTTTCAGCCAACTCTGTCTCGGTTTGCTTTTCCAGTTCTTCAGGCGTAATCGTTGTATCAAGGCCAAGGTTTACAATTACCTCAAGCCTAAAGCCCTCAAAGTCATTATTTTCCTTAAATGTATTTACCAGGCCCTGTGCTACATCAAAAAAAGCATTGTCAAGGTCAAGGGCAAGACGTTCGCCAAATAGTGCGTGGTTACGCTTAGTGTATATTACCGAACGCTGCTTGTTCATTACATCATCATACTCCAGCAAACGCTTACGTATGCCAAAATTGTTCTCTTCCACTTTTTTCTGCGCCCGTTCAATGGACTTGGTAATCATGCTGTGCTGTATCACCTCACCTTCTTTATACCCGGCAAAGTCCATCACCTTTGCAATACGCTCACTGCCAAACATACGCATCAGGTCATCTTCCAATGCTACGTAAAACTGCGATGAACCGGGGTCGCCCTGCCTGCCCGCACGGCCACGCAACTGCCGGTCTACACGCCGGCTTTCATGGCGCTCTGTACCTATAATAGCAAGACCGCCAGCCTCCTTAACGCCCGGGCCGAGTTTAATATCCGTACCGCGGCCGGCCATGTTAGTGGCAATGGTTACAGCGCCTGCCAGGCCGGCTTCTGCAACTACCTGTGCTTCGCGGGCGTGCTGCTTGGCGTTTAACACATTATGAGGCACCTGTTTTTGCCTCAACATACGGCTAAGCAATTCGCTTACCTCTACGGAGGTGGTACCCACAAGCACCGGGCGGCCTGCATTACGCAACTCGTTTATTTTGTCAATTACGGCACCGTATTTCTCACGCTTTGTTTTATATACAAGGTCGTGTTCATCGTTACGTATTACAGGTATGTTAGTAGGCACGGTTACTACGTCCAGCTTATAAATGTCCCAAAACTCCCCTGCTTCTGTAACGGCAGTACCCGTCATACCGGCAAGTTTATGGTACATCCTGAAATAATTTTGCAACGTAACTGTTGCATACGTTTGCGATGCAGCCTCAATCTTTACATTTTCTTTTGCTTCAATGGCCTGGTGCAAGCCATCGCTGTAACGGCGGCCATCCAGGATACGGCCTGTTTGCTCATCCACAATTTTAACTGCCCCATCCAACACTACATATTCATCATCTTTCTCAAACAATGTATATGCTTTCAGCAACTGCTGCACAGTATGTATCCTGTCTGCTTTTACTGAATAATCATTCAGTATAGATTCTTTCTTATGCAGTTTCTGTTCTGTAACAAGCGTAGTATCATTATCAATTGCAGCAAGGTCAACCCCTATGTCAGGAATTATAAAAAAATTCTGGTCTTCACCAGCGCGGGTAATCAGGTGGATACCTTTGTCGGTAAGCTCCACCGAATTATTTTTTTCGTCTATGTAAAAATAAAGCTCTTCATCTGCCTTTGGCATTTCACGCTGCTGGTCGGCCAGGTAATAGTTTTCAACCCGCTGCAATTTCTGGCGTATGCCAGGTTCACTTAAAAATTTAATAAGAGCACTGTTTTTAGGTAAGCCCCTGTGCGCCCTGAAGAGGGCAAGTCCGCCGTCTTTGGGGTCATCATTGCCTTCTGCAAATTTCTTTTTGGCCTCATTCAAAAATTGGTTTACCGCCCGCCTTTGTGCCTCCACCAGCTTTTCAATGCGCGGCTTCAGTTCAAAAAACTGCTGGGTAGTATCGTCTTTACCTACGGGGCCGGAAATAATCAACGGGGTACGTGCATCATCAATCAGCACCGAATCAACTTCATCCACCATTGCATAGTGGTGTTTTCGCTGCACCATTTCATCCGGGCTATGCACCATGTTATCCCGCAGGTA
>DASZUX010000428.1:0-2709 GCA_035547455.1 Chitinophagaceae bacterium | reverse complement strand
CCAGACCCACATAACGGCAGCAACAACTGGGCTGTAGCCGGCACAAAAACAAAAAGCGGCCGGCCTATTTTATGCAATGACCCTCACCTTGGCTTAAACCTTCCGTCTTTGTGGTATGAAATGCAAATTTCAACGCCGTCGTATAATGCTTATGGTGTCACCTTTCCCGGGTCCCCGGCTATTATCATAGGGTTTAACGATAGTTGCGCCTGGGGTGTGACTAATGCCGGGCGTGATGTAAAAGATTATTACGAGGTTACTTTCCAGGATACAACAGAAACCCATTACCTGTTTAATTACGAATGGAAAAAAGCCGAGAAAAGAGCTGAAGTTATTAAAATAAAAGGCAAGCCCGACCATGTAGAATACATCCCCATGACTGTTTGGGGCCCGGTAATGTATGACAGGAGTTATGGCGGCGGCAGGGTACAAAACGGAAAGGCCTATGCTTTGCGCTGGACAGCCCACAAGCCCAGTAATGAGCTGCGCACATTTTTAATGCTTGACAGGGCCCAAAATATAGATGATTACCGTAATGCCATTAAAACATTTAAAAACCCGGGGCAAAACTTTTTGTTTGCTTCAAAACACGGGGATATAGCCATAAAAGAGGCCGGTAATTTTTCAGCCAAATGGCGCAGGCAGGGCAATTTTATAATGCCCGGGAAGGACAGCAGTTATGCTATGCGCAGCATACCCGACAGTGAGAATGTAATGCTTGTTAACCCGGTGCGCGGCTTTTTAAGCAGCGCCAACCAATATGCTTACGACACAACCTATCCTTATTACATGGGTGGGAATGATTACGAGTACTTCAGGCCCAATATTATTAACCGCAACCTTGCAGCGATGAAGGATATAACACCAGGTGATATGGAGCGGCTGCAAACTGACAATTACAACCTGAAGGCTGAAATGGCAAGGCCGCCATTAATGAGATATACAGATGAAGCGTTGCTAAACAGCAATGAAAAGAAATACCTTGATATTTTTTACGCATGGAACCTGCGCAATGATGGTAGTGAAACCGGGCCGGCCATTTTTGATGTGTGGTGGGACAGTTTAAAATACTGCATGTACCATGATGAGTTTGCCCAAACTGATTTAAACCTGCCGGATGTTGCGGATGAAACTTTACTGCGCGCATTGCGTAAAGACAGCGCCTATACATTTGCTGATGATATTACTACGCCACAAAAAGAAACTATGCGAGACATAGTTACACTTGCCTTTAAAAAAGCAGTGCCTGCGCTTGAAAAAGCTGAAAAAAATGGCAACCTTGTTTGGGGCAAATTTAAAAACAGCAGCATAAGGCATTTACTGCGGTTACCATCCTTCAGCAGGCTGCATATATTTTCCGGCGGCGGGGCCGGTATTATAAATGCCTATACACAGGTTCATGGCCCAAGCTGGCGCATGATAGTACAGCTAACGGATGAAACCGAAGCTTACGGGCTATACCCCGGCGGGCAAAGTGGAAACCCCGGCAGTAAGTATTATGATACGTTTATTGACAAATGGGTGGCAGGGCAATATTACCCTATACACATATTTAAGAAGAGTGAAATACAAAAGCAGCAAAACCTTTTGGGTGTGCTTTCTTTTTCCAGATAATTAAAGCAATACCGAATGAAATTTATAGTAGCCATATTATTAACTGCTGCACTTGGCTTTGCGGCGCCCCTGTATTTGCCCTGGTGGGGCTTTGCGCTTACTTCGGCGGTTGTTGCGCTGGCTGTGCATCAAAAAGCATGGAAGGCTTTTATTGCCGGCTTTGCAGGGTTGTTCCTGCTTTGGGCGGGCCTGGCGCTGTTTATTGATGCAGGTAATAACCATATACTATTGCAAAGAGTTGCAGGCATATTTGGCGTAAGCGGTATTGTACTGATTGTAATAACCGGTTTTATAGGCGGTATTGTGTCGGGGTTTGCTGCTTTGGCAGGGTGCTATGCACGAAGGCTGCATTAACAGTTATGCAGGTATATGTTCCTGCAGTAAAACTGCTTCAAGACGTTGCAGCAACTTGCCGATGCTCCTGTTTTTTATGCGGGTTTCAAAATAGCCGTCTAAGATCTTGTCTGTCCAGATGAAATAAGTAAAACATTTAAGTATAGCGGGCAGCGATGCCGTGTTTATCCATTGATCAATTGAGTCAGACTCAAGGATTTCCTGCTGGATAACGCTGTAATCTGTATCGGCAAAATTGTGCTGGCAAAAAATATCAATAAACTTTTGAATAGTTTCCTTAGACGTTTTTCTTAAAGGGACGTATATACCCTGTTCATAAAATTTATGCCTGAACCCGGTTAGCTGTTTCAGTGCATCAATTTGATATAATGAAAGGGTGTTAAGCATTGATAATAAAGGATTACAGGGCGAAAATAGCATGGAACCGTTATTTAACCGGGCTGCCTGTTTTTTTTTATAGCTATTTTAAGTATTCTCTTAAAATGCAATTAAAATCATAATATGTAAATTTGCAGCGATATTTTGTCCGCCATGCAAGCGGATCCATATTGTTTAATGGAACATTGGGTGTTTACTGCAAGCCCGATGTCTGAAATTATGTAACATGCCTGTTCTGCACAACCGTATTTCAAACGAGGTGTTGAAGCAACGCCTTATGGAAGAAACCGATCCGCGTACCACCATCAGCTTTTACGAGTATTTCCCTATCCAAAACCCACAGGAGTTCAGGGATGTGTTGTA
>DASZUX010000427.1:0-12600 GCA_035547455.1 Chitinophagaceae bacterium | reverse complement strand
CATAGTATTCATCCCTTTGGGAGTCCGGCACATACTTAAAATTGGCGTTTATGTACCTAAACAAAGAAAGCTGCCGTACCAGGGTGCCATATTTGTTATAATACCCGTCAAAATACTGCAGGGAGTGCTGTACGGAAAAATTGCGCACTACAGAATCTTTGTACTGCATTTTTTCCTTTACCTCGCGGGTAGTGCGGTCATAAACGTTTTCAAACAGGTGGGGGTTAAGGCTTAGCTGGTCGGTTTGCTTGTGTTCGCGCACCACCCAGTTGTTATTAACGGTTGCGGCATAATCAGTAATAAGGTTTTTAAATGTATATGCGTTATTAAACTGGTTATACAGCAGCAAGATAAAACAGGCGCCCAGTATAGGTATAATTAATTGGCGCAAAACATAATACAGCAACCAAACCACCATTAGCGCCAGTATTAATGATATTGCCAGGTCAATATTCCAGCCGCCAATTATAATGGGTGGTATAAACCTGCAAATAAAGGGCGCCAGGGGTATTACAATTAGTACACACGCTATTTTAGTTAAAATATTACTGGTAGCGGTGTAGTGTTTTTTCTGAACAACGGACATACATTACAATAAAACGTGTTTTTTACAAATAAGTTTTGTTAATATTTTAAAATGTTGTGCTAAAAAATTTATCCTTTTTGTTTTATCCACACAGGCCTTAATTGTGCAAAAGCCCTTTTAAAGCCGCCTGTTATGAGTTAAATTTGCATAATTGTTTAGTAAATACCTTTGAGCTGCTTA
This sequence comes from Chitinophagaceae bacterium, assembly GCA_035547455.1. Classification (GTDB taxonomy): domain Bacteria; phylum Bacteroidota; class Bacteroidia; order Chitinophagales; family Chitinophagaceae; genus JABDFW01. The sequence continues at coordinate 11,834 of DASZUX010000427.1, read as the reverse complement.
CAATAACGCAGTTTATTACAGGTTTTGTGTATTTGTGTTAAAATTTTAGAGCTATGGCTGATGCAAAGGACAAAAATTTATTTGATTACAACGAAGACAGCATAAAAAGCCTTGACTGGCGTGAACACATCCGCCTTCGCCCGGGCATGTATATCGGTAAACTGGGCGATGGTTCTGCGCCCGACGATGGCATTTATGTACTTATTAAAGAAGTAATTGACAACTGTATTGATGAGCACATGATGGGGTACGGCAAACAGGTTGAGATTACTATTACCGACAAAAACGTGACAATACGCGACTATGGCCGCGGCATACCACTTGGTAAAGTAGTGGATGTAGTGAGCAAAATAAATACCGGGGCCAAGTACGACAGCAAGGCATTTCAAAAAAGTGTGGGTCTTAACGGCGTAGGTACAAAAGCGGTAAACGCCTTAAGCAACTATTTTAAAGTAGAAAGTTTCAGGGACGGGCGTACAAAAGCAGCTGAGTTTGAAAAAGGCATTCTTACTAAAGACTATAAAGAAACAAAAACAGAAGAAGCCAACGGAACGCTGGTAACTTTTATTCCCGATGACAGCATTTTTAGAAATTACCATTTTATACATGAGTATTTAGACAACCTGCTGTGGAACTATTGCTACCTTAATGCGGGGCTGGCAATTTACCTTAACAACAAAAAATATGTAAGCCGCAACGGCCTGTTTGATTTGCTTACCCGCAAAACAAACGAGGATGAAGTGCGCTACCCAATTATTCACCTGAAGGGCGAAGATATTGAAGTGGCTATTACCCATAACAATGATTATGGCGAGGATATTTTTTCGTTTGTAAACGGCCAGTACACCACACAGGGCGGTACACACCAGCAAGCTTTTCGCGAAGCATTTGTTAAAACCATACGCGACTTTTTTAAAAAGGATTATGATGCTGCTGATATACGGCAAAGTATTGCTGCCGCTGTTGCAGTACGCGTACAGGAGCCGGTGTTTGAAAGCCAGACCAAAACAAAACTGGGCTCACAGTACGTATTTGAGGGTGGCCCCAGCATGAAGAATTTTGTGGGAGACTTTTTGGCAAGGGAACTTGATAACTTTTTACACCGCAACCCGCAAACAGCCGATGCGATTAAAAAAAGAATAGAGCAAAGCGAACGTGAGCGTAAAGAGCTGGCAGGTATTAAAAAACTGGCCAACGAGCGTGCTAAAAAAGCCAACCTGCATAATAAAAAGTTGCGCGACTGCCGCTATCATTTTAACGAGGAGGCAACCGGCAAGGACAAAGATGCATTGCTTGAAAAACACAATGCCAGCACCATTTTTATTACCGAGGGCGACAGCGCCAGCGGCAGTATTACCAAAAGCCGCAATGTTGAAACACAGGCCGTATTTAGCCTGCGCGGCAAGCCGCTTAACTGTTTTGGGTTAACTAAAAAAGTAGTATACGAAAATGAAGAGTTTAACCTGTTGCAGCACGCATTGAATATAGAAGACGGGCTTGAAAGCCTGCGTTATAACAATATTGTTATAGCTACCGATGCCGACGTAGATGGAATGCATATACGCCTGCTGCTGATGACTTTTTTCCTGCAGTTTTTTCCTGACCTGGTAAAGCAAAACCATGTGTACATATTGGAAACTCCCCTTTTCCGGGTTCGCAATAAGCAGGAAACTATTTATTGCTACGACGAAAAAGAAAAGCAGGCGGCAATAAAAAAACTCGGCGGTAAGCCGGAGATAACAAGGTTTAAAGGACTGGGCGAAATATCACCCGAAGAGTTTGGCAGGTTTATAGGCGATAATATACGCCTGCAACCGGTGATACTGGAACAGGGAGACCACATACAAAACCTGCTAGAGTATTTTATGGGCAAGAATACACAGGAAAGACAGGAATTTATTATTGACAATTTGAGGGTTGAACTGGATTTGGTGGAGGAGGCGGTGTGATGTTAGAGATAGATTTCTGAAAAAACAAACAAATTATAATGAACAGTGAGACTGGCAAAGAAAGGCCCATTTTGATTGATAAATTCTTTAATGAATATCCGCAAAAAGTTTTTTCGGAGATTCTTCCGGGAATGCGAGTGTCACATGTTTCATCTACCAACCAAATTCCAGATTGGATTGACTTCCCTGAAACAAATCGTTCTTTTGAAGGAAGTGATTATTACTTTGATCCTTCTCAAAAAAGATTTGTACACTTTACAAGCTTAGAGAAGTTGACAAATATTCTGGTTGAAAATTCGATTAGGCTGTATGATCTTAATTTCATGGACGATCCTAATGAAATAGATTTTCCACTAAAAGAATGTCATTTAAAGATAGATGATCCGCAATTCTCATTGGAAAGATTGCGCATGATGATACATAGCTTTTCATTTTGCGATTTCGCTATGGCTGAAGATGAAGAGTATAACATGTGGAGGCTTTATGGACAAGACGGCTACGGTGTTGAGATTCAATTTTCGTTCTTAAACACCCCAACAATGTGGGAGAATTTTCATCTTAGTGAGATTTATTACAAAGACAAGCCAAAACTTTTGAAAATCAGAAAATCAGTGCAAAACCACTTTGCATTTATAGACGAATTAAAATCTTTTAATTATCACGGAGATAACCACGGATTATGGATTTTGAATGGCATATTAAGTCTGTTAGCATTTCATAAACAAGGAATTTTCCGCAATGAAAAAGAATATAGATTAATTTATCATTTTAAAGGAAAATCAAATAAAGAAAAAGGCAATTTATCCCGAATCAGAACAATGAATAAGATAAAAGCGCTTTCTTTTTACATCAAACTTCCAATCTCTAAATTCAATGGAATAGCAACATCGAACAAGATTCCACTAATAAAAATAGAGAAAGTGGTGTTGGGATATCGATATTCAGAAAAAGATAGACTTAAAATTCAAGAAACGCTAGACCAAATAACTGCCTACAACGAAATTCATGGAATCGCTGTGGAAATTACCAGCTTAAAAGAAAAATATTTTAATAAATGATACACGTTGTTTTTCAATATAACGACATAGAGACTATTCAAAAGGCCATTGAATTGGATGCTTCGCTTAACGGGGAAGTCATACAAATAAAAGATGAATTTGCAGTTGGGCCTCTCGGCAATATTTACGAGGCGGAAGGCTACCAGGCACGGCGCGGCTGGTGGAAAGAAGTGCTTGAGTTTTCCCCCTATACGGAGCAACTGGATATTGCAGATGACAAACTATCCGTACACAACATAATAAAAAAGCTGGACGAAAATGCAGACGAAGTGCTTTGGATTTGGGTTGCGCAAAACCAGCACGATGTATGCGGTTATTACTGGCTTATGAGCCAGTTAAAGTCCTACCAGGGCAGGGTGTTTATCCTCTTTTTAAATAACCTGCCGTTTATTAACGATAAGGGCGGCATCTTCTATCCTTCCAATCTTTTTGAAATTCTGCCCAAAGAAATAATAAAAGCAAAACGGCTAAACAGGGCCGTTACTTTAAGTGAGTTTGAAATTGACCCCGATGAGTGGAAAAGAATATGTAATGAAAATGGCGGCGTACGCCTGCTTGAAGGCGGTAAAAAAATAGTAAGCAGGCCTGTAAACTATTACGACAAAGATATTCTGCAGGCCGTTACTGCAGAGCCGCAGAAACTGTCAAAAGTATTTGCAACAATGTTTGGCAAAATGAAGCTTCGTTCAGGCGATGCTTTTTCAGCATGGCGCATGCGTGAAATGGCAAAAGAAGGAACATTGCAGGTACACGGCGAGTGGAGTAAGGGATGGAAGGAAATTGTATTGCAACTTCCCGGCACACCGGCAACTGTTAGCGAAACAGGCGAAACTGCATGAAAAAATTAATACAACTGGAAGAGCTGGCAATGTTTGCGCTTAGTATATTTTGCTTTAACCGCCTGCCCTTTGCATGGTGGTGGTACCCTGCATTAATACTGCTGCCAGATGTAAGTATGCTGGGTTACGCGTTAGGCAATAAGGCCGGCGCTGTAGCTTATAATTTTGTGCACCATAAAGCAGTGGCTATAGCAATATATGTTACAGGCATTTATACAGGCAGTGTAATATTACAGCTTACAGGTGCCATATTGTTCGGCCATTCTGCCATGGACCGCATGATGGGTTACGGTCTTAAAACATTCAAGGGTTTTAAATTTACCCATTTGGGGGAGTTAAATAATGCTAAACATACAGCAAGTACACCACGTAGCCATACTAACGGATAATTATGCTTTAAGCAAGCATTTTTATACCGAAATACTTGGCTTTACAATTATTGCAGAAACATACCGCGAAGCAAGACAATCGTACAAACTTGACCTTGCCGTTAACGGTCAATATCAAATTGAGTTGTTTTCGTTCACGGAGTACCGTGAACGTGCATCATTTCCTGAAGCAAAGGGACTACGGCACCTGGCTTTTGCCGTAAAGGATGTTGAAGCGTCTGCATTATATTTGAAAAGCCAAAACGTGAATGTAGAAGAAGTGAGAACAGATGAATTAACAGGCAAAAAATTTGTGTTTTTTTGGGACCCCAACGGCCAGCCGCTTGAGCTGTACGAGGTATAGGAAAACAGCCAAATAAAAATATTAAACAATCCATTGGCGTCAAACAACAGAAACCAGGAACCGCAGAGGAATAAATAAACACATGGCAAAAGAAAGCAAAGACTTAGACTTAACCAATGATTCAGGGGTGCAGGGCCAGTACCGCAACTGGTTTTTGGATTATGCATCGTATGTAATACTGGAACGCGCTGTACCCGCCGTGGAAGACGGCCTTAAACCTGTACAACGCCGCATCCTCCATTCAATGAAGGAGATGGACGACGGGCGTTTTAACAAGGTGGCCAATATTATTGGGCAAAGCATGCAATACCACCCGCATGGTGATGCAAGTATTCGTGATGCGCTGGTTAACATGGGGCAAAAAGACCTGCTGATTGAAACGCAGGGTAACTGGGGAGATGTGCGTACCGGTGATGAGGCCGCCGCACCAAGGTATATTGAAGCACGCTTATCAAAGCTGGCACAGGAAATTGCATTTAATAACAAAACTACTGAATGGCAGCTTAGCTACGATGGCCGCAAGCAGGAACCGGTAACGCTGCCGATGAAATTTCCACTGGTGCTTGCCCAGGGTGCGGAAGGTATAGCAGTGGGGCTTTCCACCAAAATTTTGCCGCACAATTTTGTGGAATTATGCGAAGCATCAATAAAATACCTGCGCGGTAAAAAATTTGAACTGTACCCGGATTTTCAAACCGGCGGCATGGCGGATATAAGCAACTACAATGATGGTAAGCGTGGAGGCAAGGTGCGCGTACGTTGTTATATTGAAGAGCTGGATAAAAAAAGCCTTGTAATACGCGATGTGCCTTTTGGTGTAACGGTTTCGCAGCTATGCGACAGTATTGTTAAAGCAAATGACCAGGGCAAAATAAAAATAAAAAAGGTATCAGAATACACCAGCAAAAATGTGGAGGTGGTGATTGACCTGGCACCGGGTATATCACCCGATATTACCATAGACGCACTGTATGCGTTTACCGATTGCGAAGTAAGCATATCACCCAACGCCTGCGTAATTGTGAATGAAAAGCCACAGTTTATCGGCGTACATGATTTACTGAAAACATCCACCGATAATACCAGGGCGCTGCTGCAGCGTGAGCTGGAAATAAAGCTGGCTGAACTGGAAGATAAATGGCACTATACGTCGCTTGAAAAAATATTTTTTGAAGAAAAAATCTATAAAGAATTAGAGCAGCGGCACGAAACCTGGGAAAAGGTGATAGAGGCCATTGACAAGGCTTTTAACCCTTTTAAAAAGAGACTGAAACGCGACATAACCCGCGAGGACATATTAAAACTTACGGAAAAACCTGTACGCCGCATTTACAAACTTGATATTGATGAACTGAATGCGCAGATAAAGGAAATAGAAGACAATATAAGCCAGGTAAAGTATGACCTTGACAACCTTGTTGATTTTGCCGTGGCCTATTTTGAAAACCTTATTAAAAAATTTGGCAAAGGCAGGGAACGCAAAACTGAAATAAAGCAGTTTGATATTATACAGGCAAGGCAGGTAGTTATTGCAAATACAAAATTATATATCAACCGGGCAGAAGGTTTTATTGGCACAAGCCTTAAAAAAGATGAATTTTTGTGCGACTGCTCAGACCTTGACGATATTATTGCTTTTACAAAACGCGGTATTATGAAAGTGGTGCGCGTGAGTGATAAAACCTTTATAGGAAAGGATATTTTATACGCGGCCGTGTTTCAAAAAAATGATGACCGCATGACGTATAATATGATATATGCTGATGGTGAAAGCGGCACAAGTTACGCTAAACGTTTTAACGTTACCGGCATAACCCGCGACAAAGAATACGACCTTACAAAAGGCAGTGACAAAAGCAAGGTGCATTACCTGAGTGCCAACCCCAACGGTGAAGCTGAGGTAGTAAAAATACTGCTAAGTCCTAACAGCAATGCCCGCATAAAAGAACTGGATTATTACTTTGAACAGCTTGATATTAAAGGCCGCAGCAGCATGGGCAACCAGGTTACAAAGTACCCGGTACGCTCCATTAAGCTGAAGGAAAAAGGGAGGTCAACACTGGAAGGCAGGAAACTGTGGTTTGACGATAAGTTCGGCAGGCTTAATACGGAAGAAAAAGGCCAGTACCTCGGCAGTTTTGAAGATGAAAAACTGCTGGTGATTTATAACGATGGTAATTATGAAATAACTGATACCGAACTAACCCAGCGTTTTGATGCTGAAAAAATAGTGCTGATTGAAAAGTTTGATACGGAAAAAATAATATCTGCCGTATATCTTGATGCTGATAAGGGGCAGTATAATGTGAAGCGCTTTAAAATTGAAACCACCACCCTCAACAATAAATTTATGTTTATTAAGGAAGGGGAGGGTAATAAACTGGAAACCGTAACTACCGCGGCTGAGCCGGTGCTAAAAGTGCAAACAGGCAGGGGGCAGCAGGTACGCAGCGCCAGGTTTAAAATAGCCAAAATGGTAGAAGTGATGGGCTGGAAAGCGGTAGGCGCCAAACTGATGGATTACAGCAAATCAATAGAGATGGAATGGGAAGTAAAAGAGGATGGCCCCCAGCAGAATTTGTTTGAGCAGGAATAAGTGGATGACTGGTAAGAACAATTTGATAATATATAATACACTGCTGTGCGTGTAATTTTACGGCTAAAAGTTATAAGGCCTATGCGAAAGCCTTTTATTGTAATACTGGTTTTGTTTACAGTGGGTGCAAACGCGCAACCACAGCATTATACTACGGCAAATGCCCACTCGCATAACGATTATGAACAGCCGGTTCCATTTTATGCAGCATACAATGCAGGCTTTGGCAGCATAGAAGCAGATATTTTTTTAATAAAAGGGCAATTGCTGGTAGCACATAGTTTTGAAGAGTTAAAGAAGAACCGCAGCCTGGAAGATTATTACATAAAGCCGTTATTGAATTTTGTAGAAAAAAATAACGGCTACCCTTTTACAGATACTTCCCGCAGGCTGCAGATGATGATTGACATAAAAACAGGGGCGGTTAACACGCTGGATTCCCTGGAAGGGTTGTTGAAAAAATACCCGCAGCTTATAAACAACAGCCACATACATTGGGTTATAAGCGGTAACAGGCCTAAAGATTCCACCTGGCAGCAATGCCCTGCTTTTATTTGGTTTGACGGCATTTTGTCAAAGCAATATGGCGCCGTGGCTTTACAGAAAATTGTGATGATGAGTGATGATTTTAAAAGCTTTTCCAACTGGAATGGCGAAGGGGAAATACCCGCTGCAGATCTTGAAAAATTAAAGGAGTTTACAGCCAGGGCCCATGCCGCAGGCAAAACCGTACGCTTTTGGGATGCACCCGACAACCCTGGTACATGGCGCATGCTTATGCAATTAGGCGTTGATTATATTAATACGGATAAGATTAAAGAGTTGTCTGCTTACCTGCACCACTAAACAAAAACTTAATAAAGGCTGTTAATAAGGTTGGTTAGCTTTACATTACAAAAACACAAACTTATGACAACACAAGAAATTGCTGCCCGCCTGGCAGAACTCTGCAAAAACGCAGAATGGGAACAAGCCTACAAAGAACTGTTTGCCGGTAACGCCGTTAGTATTGAGCCTGAAGCGATGGGCCCTTTTGAAAAGGAAACCAAAGGCCTGGATGCGATGTTAAAAAAAGCGGCCATATTCGGGGAGATGGTAGAAGCTTTTCATAGCGCAGAAGTATCTGAGCCGCTTGTTGCAGGTAATAGCATAGCCTTTAAGCTTACTATTGACGCAACTATGAAAGGCAGGGGCCGCCAGCCAATGACTGAATTATGCGTGTACAAGGTTAAAGATGGCAAAATAGTATCGGAAGAATTTTTTATGTAATACACAGTTTCGGCAGCTTTCCATAACTGGTAAATTACGCCGTAAACAGGCAGGGTTTACCAGTTTTTTGTATTCATCAGTACATCATTTCAACATAGGCGGCTGCGCGGTTATCAATAAAGTAAACCGGCTGTAACGGGTAGTTTTGGCTGCTTTCCTTCAGGCCACGGTATGTTTTTAAAAACCTTTCTTCCATTTCGGGGCAGTCATCATCTTTTGATGGGCATAAAAGATGAAATATGTCAAGCGCCGCAAACTCGCTTTTTCGCGCATTGATGAATGACATGTAACCCGTAAACTCCCGCATTTTTATGTTAATCACGCAGATAAACTGGTAAATATTTGTTACTACCAGCACTTCGGCGGGCCTTATATCGGCAGGCTTATATATCTTCCTGTTAAGCAGGTGCTGTATGTTCAGTATATTACGCTGAATTGTGGCAAGGTCGCAGGTTTTGCCACCGGCCATACCGGGCAGGGTAATATCAACAGTAAGCTTTAATTGTTTCATGAGCAGCGGATTGCACTAAAAATACACCGAAAACCGTAAAAAACTAATTAAAATTTTGCAGGGTAATACAATACTTCGGTATAAAGTGCAAGGCGTACTGCTGTTACAAGCCCTGTACAGTTTTAACCCCGTTTATTGTTTTGCGTTATGTCAGCAAAATTCACATAATCCTTAACGTGGCATTTTGAATATAGCAAAGCCCCGGCTATTTAATTCACCGGGGCCTGGTTTTGTAAAATAAGTTAAGTATAACTGGCAATACATTATACTTTGGGTTCCCAGCCTTTTTCGTATTCTCTGTCCCACAACTTTTCAGCTTCCTTATCGTGCAGTATTTTACCACCGTTGGCAGTGTCGCAGTAAAGGGTTCTTCCAACTCTTTGAGATATATTACCCAAATGGCACAACAATACGCTCTTGTGGCCTTCTGCAATTTCGCTATTCAGCGGTGTGCCATTTCGCACTGCGTCCACAAAATTATGAAAATGGTAACTGTCAAGCGTTTCACCCGGTCCAAGCGGGTTAATAGTATTGGCTTGTTCGCCTTTTGCGCTTTGTTTTACCAGTTTGTTATTCGTGTCAAATATTTTAAAATCATCACCGCCGTTATTTACAAAGGTGCCTTTATCACCGTATATAATAAATCCGCGGCCGCTGCCTTCGCCGGGATAGTTGTTGCAGCTCCGGCCTTCCCAGCTTAAGCTTTTTGCGCCGTCAAACTCGTACGTAATTACCTGTGTGTCGGTTGTCTGCCAGTCGTCATGGGCTGTAAACCTGCCGCCGCCTGATGTTATTTTACTTGCAAAATCAACACCCAGCGCCCAGCGCATGCAATCAATTTCGTGGGTACCATTGTTGCAGGCTTCGCCCGTGCCCCAGTTCCAGAACCAGTGCCAGTTATAATGCACAATATTATCCCGCAGGTTTTCGCGTGGCGCAGGGCCTTGCCACAATTCCCAGTCAAGGTTGGCAGGTACAGGTATTACTTTGCCCACCCCTATTGGCTTGCGGTTATTAGCATACCAGCCGCGGGCAAAATAAGCATTGCCAATAAGCCCGTCACGAACCTCTTTCATAATTGCCATAAGGTTGGGCATGCTGCGGCGCTGGTTGCCCATTTGCACATGCCGGTTATATTTTCGTGCAGCGCGTATCAGCATCTCCCCTTCTGCGGGGTTATGGCCGCAGGGCTTTTCAACATATACATGCTTGCCTGCTGCGCAAGCCAGTATTGCTGCCGGAGTATGCCAGTGGTCGGGGGTGGCAATGGTTATGGCATCAACATCTTTATTATCCAGTATTGTTCTAAAATCTTTTATTGCCGCCGGCCTTTTCCCGGTAAGCTTTTCTACCAGGTTTACGCCCTTTGCACGCGCATTGTCCTCTACATCGCATATAAAGGCAATTTCAAGGTTAGCTATTTTAGTAAGGGCTTTAATATGCTCAAGCCCGCGCCCGTTGGTGCCCAGCACAGCTACTACCATTTTATCATTCGGTGAGGCACTGCGGCCAAACAGCGGAAAAAGCATTGTGGCGCCCGCTGCCAGCGAAGTTTGTTTAATAAATGTTCTCCTTTGCAGGTTTTGTTCCATGGCAAGATGTTTTATTAGTAAAAAAATATATAATCCATAAAGCCCGCTTTAGAAACAGTATCGCATAGGCTGCTGTTCTATTGCAACGCAGTATCTACCAGGGGTGTGAATATAACGAAGGTGGGTGCGTTTACAATCAAAGATATACCAAAGCAAATACACAAGGCTTACAAAGCAGCATATATGGCCTTATTTGCTTTACTAATTTAATTATCTGCCTGTTATCTTTATGCAGTTTGACTAAAACTATTTATTTTCAGCTATAAAAAAATTCAGGAAGAAATGCGGCGATATTCGCAACAGACAAGGATGCTGCTGGCGGTTGACTGTATAGTGGCAGGGTATGACGGGCAAGATTTAAAACTATTGGTAATACAACGTTCCTTTGAGCCATTCAAGGGGCAGTGGAGCCTTGTAGGCGGTTTTGTGGAGGAAAATGAAAGCGCAGAAGATGCTGCAGCGCGTATATTAAAAAAACTTACCGGGCTTGACGGGCTGTATATGGAACAATTGCATACGTTTACCGCCCCCGGGAGGGATACTGTTGAGCGAACAGCCTCCGTGGCCTTTTTTACCCTGATTGATATACACCGGTACAAAAAACAGATGAGCGAGGATTATCACCCCGCCTGGTTTAACCTGAACGAAGTGCCCAGCCTGATATTTGATCACAATGAAATGGTGGAACTGGCCAAGCAAAAACTACGCTACAAAGCAGCATTGCACCCGCTGCTGTTTGAGCTGCTACCGGCAAAGTTTACATTACCGCAGTTACAAAATCTTTATGAGTGCCTGTATAATAAAAAATTTGACAAGGGCAACTTTACAAGAAAAGTGCTGTCAACCAAACTGCTGATAAAACTAAAAGATAAGGACAAGCTTTCATCCAAAAAAGGAGCATACTACTACAAGGTTGACCCCAAGAAATACAGCGCGGATTTTAACGCGGTGCTCAATTTTGTATCAGCCCCTGCCCTGCTGAACAATCGTACAAAGCCAAAGGACAAATAAATTGTTATTTTGACAATTAAAATTAATATTATCTTGCCGCATACTCATTAACTCGGTAAAACAAGCCTGCTATGCCAACACTGTATTCGTTGCGCGTTTTATGTTGTATCATTACTGCAATAACCATTTTTGCCTGCAACAACAATGGCAGCGTTGTTATAACGGGCGGCAGGGCTTATTATATAAGCCCCGCGGGTAACGACACAAATAAAGGTACTGCCGGTGAGCCTTTGCGAACAGTGCAAAAACTAAACAGACTGCCGCTGAAGCCGGGCGA
>DASZUX010000426.1:0-3708 GCA_035547455.1 Chitinophagaceae bacterium | reverse complement strand
CCGCTTCTTTTGCTGAATTGCCTTGTGCAAGCGCTATGTAATGCTGGCCAAAACCGGCGTCTGATGGTAAGGGGCGTGGCATAAGTGTTTTTGGTTTTGTTATGCAAAGGTAATCCTATTTCAGGCCACCCTGGCAGATGCAATAAAAAACTCCGCCTTTATGATAAGCGGAGTTTTTATATTCTGTTCAGAAAATGCTTAATTATTTCAGCAGCGCCAGGGCATCTTTGATTCTTGCCCAGGCTTTTTCAATATTAGGCAGGCTGTTGGCAAAGGAGAAGCGTACACAATCGGGCTCTCCAAAAGCATCGCCCATTACTGATGATACATGCGCCTTATTCAAAAGGTACATTGCAAAGTCAGCAGAGTTTTCAACAGTGGTTTCGCCATCGCTTTTGCCATAGTAATATGATACATCCGGAAAAATGTAGAATGCGCCTTCCGGTTCAAAACACTTAATGCCCGGTATTGCTTTAACCAGTTCAAGCACGCGTGCACGCCTGCGGGTAAACTCTTCCACCATTTCCATACTGGGTCTTAAATCGGTTGTTAAAGCAACCACCGCAGCTTTTTGGGTAATGGAATTGGTGCCGCTTGTAAACTGGCCCTGCAATTTTTCGCAGGCTTTGGCAATGTCTGCGGGTGCGGCAATATAGCCAAGGCGCCAGCCGGTCATAGCAAACCCCTTGCTAAGCCCGTTGATGATGACAATACGGTTTTTCAGGTCTTCAAACTGGGCAATGCTTTCGTGTTTACCAACAAAATTGATGTATTCATAAATTTCGTCAGACATAATTGTAATGCCGGGATGTTTCCTGAACACTTCGGCCAAGCCTTCCAGTTCAGCCTTGCTGTACACAGCACCCGAAGGGTTGCAGGGGGAGGAGAAAAGGAATACCCTTGTTTTGTCAGTAATTGCAGCTTCAAGCTCAGCAGGGGTGATTTTAAAGTGCGCTTCGGGGGTGGTGCGGATTTCTACTACTTTACCGCGGGCAATTTTAACCAGTTCTGAATAAGTAACCCAGTATGGAGTGGGTATGATAACTTCATCGCCTTCATCCACCAATGCCAGTACTGCATTGGCAAGGCTTTGTTTTGCACCGGTAGATGCCACAATATTTTCAGGTTTATAATCAAGGTTATTGTCGCGCTTAAACTTAGTGCAAACAGCTTCTTTAAGGTCGGCAAAACCAGCTACGGGTGTGTAGTGGCTCCAGTTGTCGTTAATTGCTTTTATAGCGGCGTCCTTAATGTGCTGAGGAGTATCAAAGTCAGGCTCGCCCAGGCTAAGGTCAATTACATCAATACCTTTAGCCCTTAATTCGCGGCCAAGTTTGGCCATTTTTAACGTCTCCGGTTCGTTGAATCGCTGGAGAATAGAAGATAGTTGCATGATTGTTTTTAAATTTTAAAAAAGCAGGCAAAAGTAGTAAAAAATGCAGATACGCCGTTATGATTAGGGGCATTGTGCGTAATACGTGTATTTTTAGGCTGTTAAGCCATTTACCCGGGGACATACCCCGGGTTGTTTTTTTACTTTTACGGCTGCAGGAAAGTTTAGTGATACACTAAGCCCGTTCATGACTCTGGTATGTCATCAGCAGTAATAGTCGTTAATTCATTTTTGTCGAGGCTTGTGTCGGTTGACAGCCTGTTGGCCTGTAATTCAAGTGTCTTTTCAAAAATATTCCGTGCATACCTGCCGTTCCCAAATGATCGGTCACGACTATTGTATGCCTTGGTAAAAACGTCAAGCAATTTAGTTCTGCCTTCATCGGTAACTACATAATCTTGCTTTTTGCATTGATATTGATATATCTCAAACAATTCGCCAGGGTTATAGTCAGCAAAATCTATATAACGGTTAAATCTTGATTTGAAGCCTGGATTGCCATTTATAAACGTACGCATTTCTTCTGTATAACCGGCAAGTACCACAACAAGCTTGTCACGATCGTCTTCCATTCGTTTTATTAAGGCTGCTATGGCTTCTTTACCGAACGCATCATCATTGCCCTGTAACAGTGAATAGGCTTCATCAATAAATAAAACACCATCAATGGCAGAATCAATCACTTTGTCCACTTTTGTTGCAGTCTGACCTTCATACCCCGCAATTAAATCAGCCCTGTCTGACTCGACAAGCTGCCCTTTAGATAATATACCCATGTTCTTATAAATGCCGGCGATAATTCTTGCGACTGTGGTTTTACCAGTGCCCGGATTGCCGGTTAAAACCAGGTGATAAGAAATTGCTGTGGTATTTAAACCAGAATCCTTCCTTTCTTTTTGCACTTTGATGAAATTTATTAAAGAGGCTACTTCTTTTTTTACTCTTTCTAAACCTACTAAAGACTGAAGCTCGGCAACATAGTCGTAATTTTTCTTTACATCATTTACCTTGACCTTTTTATCCTCATTTACTTCAGAGAGAAATATAGATGATGACTTTTTTTTAGCAGGAGAAACCAGGCGGCGAATAGTCTTAATAATATATTTTATAAATAAATACCAGAGGAACAAACTTAGGATAATAAGCAAAGCGCTAATTCCATTATTCATTTGCAGTAGTTGAAGGTTAAGGAATGTAAATAAACAAAAATTTGTTTAAAGCACAATATATATCCAATTGTAAAAATACCTAATGCCGCAGCGTGTCTATTACAAAAGGCGGCACGCCGCTGCTATCCCAGTAGCCATGGGCGAGGAGCGTGTAAGACTGCCTGTCGCCCACGCGCAGCAACAGGCTGTCAAACGCAGTGGTGGTATTATAATAACGCAGTTTTACATAATACGTGCCTGACGGCAGGCGTATAAATTTTTGTAACGTGGGGTTACTGTATATATCATTAAAATAGCGCCGTGTATAATAGGTATAGGTGGTGTCAAGCTTCGAGGTGTCGGTGTTTTTTATGCCAATGTCCATTACCGGTGCATTGGGGCTAAAGTCAAAAAAACGTATTTCGCCTGTGTCTAACCCCAATTTCAGCAAGCTTGCGTCAAATGCTTCAGACTGCAGGCTGCCATTGCTGTTAAACAGGAACATAAGATAGTTTTTGCCCGTATTAAAATCAATATTGTACCCGCCATATAAATTGGTAGTGCCTGTTTGGGCAAATTGCAGGTTATAAGTGCCTGGCTGTACCGCAATGTAACTGTTGTTATTACCATAAGCAATATTGGTGGCGCTTACCTGGTTGTTAAGATAAACATCCTGCGGATGCAAGGCAGGGTCAATATTAAATACACGCAGCACAGAAGAAGTAACAGTGTTTGTTTTGTTACAATTGCTTAAATAAAGCAGCAGGCAGGCCGCAGTGCAAAAAAGTAGTATTCCTCTCTTCATTCCTGCCCCGAAAATAATGATCCTTTTGTGAAAAAAAACGGAAAGTTAGGGGAGGGCTATAGTCCATGGCAGGGAGGGTTCATAGTTAATTGCTCATGGAAAGAACGATGAGGGTTGGTGTGGTTGATTATAAGGTTCAGCCCCAACGGGGCGATATATAACAGCGATGGGTTTCAACCCATCGGTTAAAAACAGGTTTGAAGTTTACCAAGCCCTGTAAGGGCGATATCCTGGGTGCAACAGCAGCATGGCAGGAAGGGCTATGGTTCATGGGGCATAGTTCATGGAAAGAACGATGAGGGTTGGTGCGGTTGATTATAAGGTTCAGCCCCAACGGGGCGATATATAACAGCGATGGGTTT
>DASZUX010000425.1:0-11166 GCA_035547455.1 Chitinophagaceae bacterium | reverse complement strand
GCCCGCCTGTCTTCAGCATCGGGAGTTTCGTTTATATAGCCTTTCTTTATCATTCGCGCCAGCATATCAGTACCACTTGACAATTCAAACAGGTTTGAATAAATTATTTCTGTTTTTTTCATACCCGCAAATTGCTGTATGCTTAACAGCGTTCCGAACTCCTCCAACTGGCTTACACCCGTACCTTCGAGTGCCATAGCCGCATAAGCAGCATTCATTTTATGTATCCTTCCCATAATCTTTAACAACAAGCCGGGATTGTTATTGGGTACTACCCCTCCAACCAGCGGCCTGGTGTTTTCATTTTCACGTTGCTGAATAAGCAGGTAACGGCAAAAATCCTCTATAGTACCGTCTGGGTGTTTTTCTTCAAATTCACCCCATTTGTTTACAAGCTCAACGGTTTTATTCATACATATTTCGGTTTCGTTGTAAAATTATTTTTTTTATTTCGGATTTAAATTTTTACTTCGTTTTTGAAATATAATTTGTAAAACAAACACGAAAGCGAAGCATAATGGAATTCTGAGTTTTCTTATTATCCTGAATAATTCCTTTAAGATTAAACCATTTCAAATCACTAACAATATTTCTGATGAGCACTAATTTTCTTTACAACATTAGCCTTGTGCTACATATTACAGGCCTTACGTTAATGGCAGGCACCACTGTTGCAGACAGCATACTTTACCGACAATTTTGGAAACAATATAACAGCAACCCAATACAGTCCACGGGTACACTGCAGGCATCCGGCAAGTTGGCAGTATTGTTCGGCCTCGGCTTTTTATTGTTGCTTGCCTCAGGCATTACCATTATGGCGCTTACCCACGGCCTGTATGGTGAGCAACTTTGGTTCAGGGTAAAAATGGTATTGGTAGTTGCTATACTGGTTAACGGGCTTGCTGTGGGCAGGCGTACAGGGCTTGCAATAAGAAAAGCGGTAATACAGGCATCCGGCAATGTAAACCTGTCGGCATTGCGACGCAGGCTGGCTCTTTTTCACTTTCTGCAGCTTGTTTTATTTATAGCCATTTATATAATGGGCGTATTTAAGTTTAATTAACCAGTTTGCATTATTGTTTAATAAACACACCTCAATTACTTTTTAAATTATGAAATACCAGCCAGGAGAAACAATAAAGCAATTGTTGGTTTTTGGGGCAACCGGCCGCACGGGCAAAATAGTAGTGGAACTGGCGCTTAACGCAGGTTATGCGGTTATTGCTGTTGCACGTAATCCTGCTGCTGCGTCCATTACTCATCCCAGGCTTACAGTAGTAAAAGGGAATGTGCTTAACCCCGCAGATTTTGAAACCTTTATGCAACAAACTGATGCTGTAATATCCTGTCTCGGCTCAAACGGCACCAAGCCCACGTATGTCTTTTCTCATGGCATACAAAACATTATTGCAGCAATGAATAAAGCAGGTATTAAAAGGGTGATGTGCATGTCTGCTTCTGCATTGGTAATTAGCCCAAAGTTGCCGGCGTTTTACAGGTTCGTGGCCAGGTACGTTGTTCAAAAAATATTAAAGAATCCATACTCAGACCTGGAGCTGATGGAAAAAATATTAGAGTATAGCGGTACTGACTGGACAATAGTACGTCCGCCCCAGCTTACCAATAAACCGGCAAAAGGGAATTACCGTTTTGCAGCAAATAGTTTTTTAGATAACTGCCTGCGCATTACCAGGGCTGACCTTGCACGGTTTATGGTGGATAATATCGCCAATCAAAACACCTATAAAGCAATAGTTGAGGTAGCCAATTGATAATTTGCAACATTTGGGGTTTACATCTTATTAATAATTGCTGCCACATTTTGCCAGTGCTATATTTGCATAAATTGCCTGCCATGCAATTTCCTGATATTTTGGTTGATGCGGTACCAGGATTCGTCCTGCTAATTATACTGGAAGTAATTTTTGCAGTTAAAACACAACGCGAGTTGTACAATGTTAAAGATGCTTCTACCAGTATTGCCCTTGGGCTGGGTAACCTGTTTGTTGGCCTGGCAACTAATAGCGTTATACTGCTGGTATATGCCTGGCTATACAAATACCGCGTTTTTACTATACCTTTTACCGTGTGGTGGGGCTGGGTACTTTGTTTTTTTGCAGATGATTTTAGTTACTACTGGTTTCACCGCACCAGCCACCATGTACGATATTTTTGGGCAAGCCATGTAGTACATCATTCATCTGAATACTACAACCTGGCAGCAGCGCTGCGGCAGAACTGGACAGGCAATATTACCGGCGCTTTTGTTTTCTGGACATGGATGCCCCTGGTGGGTTTTGAGCCCGGCATGATTATGCTGATGCAATCTGTAAGCCTCATTTACCAGTTTTGGATTCATACAGAGGCTGTTTACAAATTACCACGATGGTTTGAATTTATTTTCAATACGCCCTCCCACCACCGCGTGCATCATGGCAGCGATCTATTATACCTTGATAAAAACCATGCAGGAATACTGATAATCTGGGACAGGATATTCGGCACTTTTCAAAGAGAGGAATTCCGCCCCAAATATGGCCTTACCAAAAATGTTGAAACCTTTAATCCTGTTAAAGTAGCTTTTCATGAGTGGATGAATATAGGCAAAGACCTTAAAAAAGCCCGTACTTTAAGACAATACTTTAGCTACATCTTCAATGCCCCCGGCTGGAGCCATGATGGCAGTACCAAAACCACGAAACAAATGCGGAAAGAAGCAAAAAATGGTTAATAATGTATAGGCTTAACTTATCATTTACCTGTTAAATACCCGTAGCCGGCCAAATTATGGCATTATGTTTGAAAATATGGTTGTATAAAAATTGATAACCCATGAAATACAACCGATTAACACTGGTTGCAATTGTAACCGGCGCAAGTATGTTATTTGCCTGTAATAATAGCAGGGACTATAAAACCTACGACGACTCAACGTCAGAAACAACAAAGCAAACAGCCGAGATTCAACAGAGTAACGTAGACACCGCCGCAATGAACAACGGCGGCAGTACCGCTCCTGTAACAGACGTAGCAAAGGCAACACCCGGCGCAGCTAAAACCAACCCCGCAAAAAGGGGACATAAAGGCCAGGTGAGGCTTGCCAAATACAACCCGAAAAGAAGCGGTAAAATGGAAGAAGACAAAAATGGTGTGTATAATTATGCTGAAGTGCTTCCCCAGTTTCCCGGAGGGCAGGATGATCTTGCCAAATTTGTGCAGGATCATATTCAATATCCGCAGGATGCGCTTGACAATGGCGTTGAGGGTACTGTTGATGTAACTTTTGCTGTTGATGAAACCGGCAAAGTGTATTCACCTTCCATCAACGGAGAAAAATTAGGTTATGGCCTTGATGATGAAGCCCTGCGTGTAATAAACATGATGCCTAAATGGACACCCGGCCGCATTAAAGGCAAAAACGTAAAAACCTGGTATGATTTACCAATTACATTTACCCTGCTGTAGCAAAAGGTGCAACTACGCAAGGGAAAATAGGGGGAGTTATTGCTCCTCCTTTTTTTATTACTAACTCCTCTTTAAGCTGCCGGGTAATTAAATCAAAGGGGTCAAAAATTTTGGCGTCAATTGGGTCTTCTGCCACAAGGTTATGATAGGGGTTTCTACTTGTGCTAAAATGGCCGTCTATATTAAACCGCAATAGGTTTCGCCTCACCCATTTTTTACTTTTACCCGGTTTTAAAAACTACCATATTCTTTCCGTCCGTCTTCATATTAATAAATCTTACTGAAAGCAGTTTTTCCGCATCTACCCACAGCCGGTTCGTTTTTTTGTCATTTGTATTTGCTCAATGCCCCTGTTATTGAACAGCTTTTTGTTGCTTAGGTCAGCCAAACTTGGCGCAACAAAGGCTTTTTTATTGCTTCCAGCTATAAAAGTTGCCCTTCACACCTGCCTTTTTCTCACTGGTAATTTCACCATCCCTTTCCATCTGGTTAAGCATCACCGATAGCGTTTTGATCATCTTAGCCCGGCGTTCCTTTCCCAAATCATAGAAAAACATATCTATGATCTCCACTGTTTGCAGCGGCTTATCCATCCTTTGCATCGTAATACGCACTAAGTCCTTTGTCAAAACGGGAGCTGTTATATTCTTGGGCTCGGGTGGGTTTAACAAAAAGGTCTCATACATCTGGTGCAGGTACCTGATGGCGCTACGGTGCATTTCCATTTCGTTTTGCAATTCCTGCAGTCGCCTGTTATGCTCCGCTACCTGGGTTTCCACGTAGTGCAGCGCATGCACCTGCATTTCTTGTTTATTCATTCCCATACACAAAACGCATTTTGTTTAATTAGATAAACATAAAATAATTTATTTAATAACTAATAAACATGTTATCCCCAAATGATTTAGTATTTATCAACAAGGGGAACGCAGCCTGCCAGGAACGCCAGTTGGGATTGGGAAGGGTGGTAGCTTTGGTTGCTAAAAATTGCAGAAATGGGTGGGCGCCAAAATGTAAGTAATTCACCGTTCGCGACTCGCATTTTCGTGCTATACATTTTAGTACTATTCATATTTAAATCTAAAATTATTATACCAATTTTTTTAGTTATTAATTAATATTCATAACAACTTATTTAACAATTGATTATATTGTTAAACTATATTTTTATTTAAAAGAAAAATAAATTCAAAAAGTAGTTTTAACTTAAGTTACAAACAGTAAAAAGCAAGTATTGCCTAAATAAATTTATGAACAAGTATATAATTGATAATCAATATTTTATCTCTGTTAATTATATAAAATATTTATTTGAAAAATCACATATAAATATTTTATCATGCGAGGCCTACCAAAAAATGAGTTTTCGTAACCGTTGCATCATAGCCGGCAGTAACGGGCTTATAAATTTGTCTGTTCCGGTGGAAAACGGCCGCAACCAGAAATGCCCGTTTAAAGATGTGCGGATTAGTTACCGGCAGGATTGGCAGACTAACCACTGGCGCACCCTTACCTCCTGCTATAACAAGTCGGCTTTTTTTGAATATTACCGGGATTGGCTGGAAGCGTTTTTCACACGGCAGGAAACCTTCCTTTTCGACCTCAACCTTCAAATTCTCGAATGGCTAAAAAAGGTGCTGGCAATAAAAGCCGAGATTATTGTGGTGAACGATGACAAAGTGCCGGCAGCCATAACAGACTTGCGGGGCAGGTGGCTGCCCAAAAATTTTCAGTCACCCGAAGCGGCGGCAGCCTGCCCCCGGTATTTCCAGGTATTTGAGGATAAAATTGGTTTCCAGCCAAACCTTAGCGTGCTGGATGCTCTTTTTAATGCAGGCCCGGCCACCGCGCAACTGCTTGCGTCATAGTTGTTCACATTTTGAACAAACTCTCATTTTTTGTCATTTTTTATTCACACCGCATTAAAATCACGGTTTAATAAAAAGAAACTAAATATTATTGCCGCTGTTTTTAAAGCAACCAATACCTTGTTTAGAAAAATTGCGTACCCTCTTGTATTAGGATTGTTTGCAGTGTCAGCCAAAGCGCAAACGTATGTATTTGCCAAACTGCAGGGCAGTCCCGTAAATACGGCCGGCTGGAATTTTGCCGGCGCGGCCAAAGTGACCAATGTAACCGGCACAGACAACAGCGAAATTTTATTAACCCCCAACGTTAATGCCACCAGCGGCGCTGTATTTTTTAGCCAGCCTATAAACCTGAGCATGTGCAAAAAATGGAAGGCTGAATTTGATTACCGCATATATGACGGCACCGGGGGCGACGGTATTGCTTTTTGTTTTTTAGATGTGCCGCCCACCAATTATGTGAATGGACTGGGGCTGGGTATACCGGCTACTGCCAATGGCCTTAAAATTTGCGTTGATACGTGGAACAACTGTAATAATGATTACACCTTTCAAATGCCGAAACTGGAAGTGCGCTGGGGACCTGGCTATGATGAGTGTGCAAATGGCATGGTTACAGCCTTTAATGCCAATGGCCAGTTAGGGTACCTGCGATCATCAAAGTATAACCACGTAATTATTACTTATGATGATGGCCATATTACCGTTACCGTTGGCAACCTTCAAATAATAAATTCCGCTTACCAGCAGTTTAATTTTACCGGTTACCTTGGCTTTACTGCCAGCACGGGAGGATTTAATGATAACCAGTCTATAAAAAATGTAATTATATATACTGAAATGCCCCCTTCGGTTGCGGGGCAGTCAGCCCACCCCGTATGCCCCGGCGACACGGTGCATTTGGGAGGCCCTTCCAACCCCGGTTACTCATATAACTGGTCGCCAGCCGCAGGGCTTAGCAGCACCAGCACATCAAACCCGGTGGCTACGGTTGATAACACCACCGGCGACATAGCTTACCAGAAATACTATGTTAAAACATCTTTTACCGCAACACCTGGATGCACCTCAACCGACAGTATTACAGTTACGGTAAACCCCAAACCAATGGTTGATTTTGAGGTGCCTGTTATATGCCTGCCCGCCGGTAACGCGCTAATTAACAATAAAACCACTATAAAAGATGGCACACAAAACCAGGTGAGCTACAAGTGGAGCTTTAGCGATGGAGGCTCGTCCACGCAGGCCAGCCCTGCGCATAATTATACATCAGCCGGCAACTACAGCATAACCCTGCAGGCAACATCAAACAACAACTGCAAAAACGCGCTTACAAAAAGTTTTACCATACACCCGCAGGCAAAGGCAGCTATAACGGTACCCACTGAATTTTGCCAGGACTCCTCTCTCCTTTTCAGCGGCAGTGCCGGAGGGGCGCCGGTGCAAAAATGGTATTGGAAATTTGGCGACGGCGGAGTTGATTCTATACAGCAGCCCGTGCATACATACAATACCGCCGGAACATATACTGCTACCATGCGTGCTATTACAACAGAAGGCTGTGTTTCTGATACTGCAAAAGCATCCGTAACCATTAACCCTCTACCTCAGGCATCTATGTATTATACAGGATTACTGTGCGAGGGCGGCAGTATTGCGTTTACAGAAAACGCCAACCCTTCTGTTGGCTCCATTACCAGCCGCACCTGGTATTTTGATGATGGCACTACTGCATCCAGCCAGCAGGTAACACACGCCTTCAGTCCGTACGGCACACATAAGGTATCGCTGGCAGTGCATAATTCCAAAGGTTGTAACAGCAAGCCGTATTCAAAAACTATTATTATTAACCCGAACCCGAAAGCAGGTTTTACCCCGCCCTCTATATGCAGGGGTGTTAACGGTGTTTTTACCGATGCTTCCACCATTGCCGATGGCACGCAGGGGCAGTTTACCTATAGCTGGAATTTTGGGGATGGCTCCACATCCAGTGCTCCTGGTCCTTCACACAATTACGCAGTTGCGGGCAACTACCCTGTTAAACTGGTGGTAACTTCGGCACACAACTGTGCCGATTCTATAACAAAAACCTTCCCGGTAAGCGATTACCCAATAGTTGATTTTAAAATACTCAACACCAATTTCTGCAGCAATCTGCCACTTAATATAAAAGACAACTCCAGCGTTAAATATGGCACCCTTGACGCGATAAAAATATTCTGGGATGCTTCGCAGCCCGGTTACACTAATGTTACCAACCCGCAGCCGGGTGCAACTTACACACACTCTTACCCCAGTTTTGGGTACACCAACTCCCTGCAGGTAACGCTTAAAGTTCAGGCGTTTTCAAGCGGGCAGTGTTATACTGAAAAAACAGGCGTAAGCGTTTTATTTGCGGCACCCAGGCTGGTATTTAATCCAATACCCGTGTATTGTGAAAATAACAGCCAGGCGGTTATTTTAAATGAAGCGCGGGATACGGCTGTATTCAGCGGTACAGGATATTATACCGGCAATGGCGTAAATAACGGGTATTTTACGCCATCGCAGGCAGGTACGGGCACCCATACCATAACTTACCATTATACCCTTAGCAACGGTTGTGCCGATACCATAAGCCAAACTGTAAAAGTTGGGCCTAAACCAAAAGTTACAGCGGGGCAGGATGATGTTATTTTACAGGGAGGGCAAATTGTGTTACAGGGTTCGGCAACCGGCGGAGACGGGCTGACGTATGTGTGGACGCCCAATGAGCACCTGGATGACAACACGCTGGCGCAGCCGGTAGCCACACCCTTAGCCGATACCTATTATACACTTAAAGCTATCAATAGCGACGGCTGTTACGATACGGCCGGTGTTTGGATAAAAGTATTGCAATTTCCGCTGGTGCCTAATGCTTTCAGCCCCAATGGTGATGGTATTAACGACACATGGCAGATAAGCTATATAAGTTCCTACCCTGATTGTAAGATTATGGTATTTAACCGTTACGGGCAGGCAGTATTTACGTCAACCGGGTACACAAGGCCATGGGATGGCACACGTAACGGTAACCCGTTGCCGGTTGGAACGTATTACTACATAATAAGCACTACCCACTTGCCAAAGCCTTTAAAAGGCCAGGTAACAATATTACGGTAGCGTAAGTGCTGAATACCTGTATCTTTATAAACAGCCGGTTGTACTAAAGGCAGGAGTTTTTAAGTAAAAGGAAATATAAACGTGGATTGTTGCATGAAAAAATGTACACTTTTAGTAATTACTGCAGTTGCTGCACTGCAATGCCTGGCGCAGCAACGCCCTTACTACACACAATATATACTAAACGATTTTATAATAAACCCGGCCGTGGCCGGTATTGAGAATTACTGGGATGTTAAGCTAAGCCACCGCCACCAATGGGTAGGGCTTGATGGCGCCCCCGTAACTACTTATGCCACTATACAAGGGCCCCTGAGCACTACGGGGCTTGCCAGGGAAACCCCCTTTACCGTGCATGCCCAAGGAGAAAACCCGCTGGGCGATGCATACTACGAAACTTACCAGTCGAGCCCGCGGCATTTTGGCCTTGGTTTTACCGTGATAAATGATGCCACCGGCCCTTTAAACAGGTTTGCCGCATCAGCATCGTTAGCATACCATATACCGGTAGGCGAGCATATTAATTTAAGCAGCGGTTTTTCGCTGGGGGTTCAAAATATGAGGCTTGACCAGTCTAAGCTTGATTTTGGCCCGCAATACCCTGTAGACCCGGCAGTAGCCGGCAGCGGTTATTTAAACAAGGTAAAGCCTGATTTAACTGCGGGAGTATTTCTTTACTCAGACCATTATTTTATTGGCCTTGCCGCCCAGCAGATTGTACCTGAAAAAATTGGTTTTGGAAATGCCAAAGTATCTGCTGATACAATATTAATAAACGGCAAACTGGTGCCGCATCTTTTTTTACAGGGCGGCTATCGTTTTTTGATTACGCCCGACATCAATTTCATGCCCTCCGTTACTTTAAAATACATTACCCCTTTACCCCTAAGCATAGATATAAACGCAAAACTGCAATACCGCGATTTGATGTGGGTTGGCGGCTCTTTTCGCCCCAATGATGGCTTTTCAGCAATGCTGGGGCTTAACGTCAGCAGTTTAATTAATATCGGGTATTCATACGACCTTACTACTTCGCAATTAAATACGGTAAGCCACGGCACACACGAAATTGTGGTAGGCTTTTTATTGGGCAACAAATATGGCGACTGGTGCCCGCGGCATGTTTGGTAATTTAGCTAACCAGGGTGCCGTAACTGCCGCAATTTATTTGTATTTGCAGCCATCTTTCCTGCGCGTATCAATAATGTACTGAATTTTCCAGCCGCCGGCAGTGCGTACTACGCAAAAACAGTCAACACCGCAATGGCTGAATTTTCCCTTGAAAAAAAAGTTATACGGCGCCCATACAAAAGCCAGCGGCCCGTCAATTTTAATGGTATTATACTTTATTTGCTCATCAGCATCGCTCCTGTTTAAACCGGCTATAACGTGGGCAAAGTCAGCAAGCGCCTCGGTCTCTACTGTTGTCTGCCCGTCTTTCTCTATAATGGTTTGCAGCATTCCGCCTTGCATAAAAGCATTTATTACACCGGCGCTGTCACTCGTTGCCATTGCTATAAACAGGCCGTTAACAACGGTTTTTACGCTGTCCTCCGTTTTTTGTGCTTTAACGGCAGTAACAGTTGCTAACAGGCAAACGGCACAGAAGAAAAGTCTTTTCATACCTTTTTATTTAACCGAAAAGTATAACATCACCGGCAATTTAAAATACAATTTATAAAATTTTATAAGTTACCTTAACGCCGCGATTGTGCACCCAAACTGTTGATATGAAAAAAAATACGCTTATTTTTTTCTGCCTGCTGGCCTGGCTTGCGGCTCCGGCCCAAAATAAGATAGTTTTAAAAGATGGCTGGGCCATGCAAAGTTCACTCAATAGCTCCATATCCGGCAGCCAGGCGTCCATGCCGGGTTATAATACTACAGGCTGGTACAAGGTTTCGGTGCCAACAACCATAATAGGCGGGCTGCTTGCCAACCATGTATATGATTTTGACCCTTTTTACGATACCAACCTGGCACGTATTGCCGGCCCGCAGTTTGACACATCCTGGTGGTTCAGAAAACAGTTTATACTGCCTGCCACTCAAAAAGGAAAGAACGTAATTATTACCATGCACGGCATTAATTATAAAGCCAATATATGGTTTAATGGTAAACTTATTGCAGATACCGGTTATGTAAAAGGGCCTTTCCGCTTTTTTGAATTTGATGTAACTCCCTACATAAAAACCGGCCACCCCAATGTATTAGCCATTGAGGTTACAAGACCATTTAATCCCAACCGGCGGGGAGGAGACCTGGCTATTGATTATGCAGACTGGATTCACTACCCTGCAGATTATAACGGAGGAATAGTTAACGATGTTTCGGTTGCCATGTATGATAAAGTTGCAGTGATACATCCTTTTGTTGAAACAAAATTTGATTTACCCTCTCTTAAAACAGCACATTTAACGGTATATGCAGATGTAGTGAATTATGCAGATGAACCGGTGGATGCAGTTGTAAAAGGAAAGATTAATGCAGATGTTAGCTTTAGCCAAAAAGTGCACCTTGATGCAAAACAAAAGGTAGAGGTACGCTTTACGCCTGGTGAATACAGCCAGCTAAATATTACCAACCCAAAAATTTGGTGGCCATGGCAATTAGGCAAAGCAAACCTTAACAATATTAGCATAAGTGCAGTAAGAAACGGTAAAACAAGCAATACCATCGCCACGCA